>JAUQVQ010000151.1:0-4612 GCA_039794725.1 Gloeomargarita sp. HHBFW_bins_162 | reverse complement strand
TTTAATTCCTAATTAGCGGTCGCAGGGGCGCAACCCCCGTCTTTGGTTCTCCGTAATCTCTACCTTGTTACTCAGAAATTTCTACCCGTTTGCAGAGGTACCTTTAATTCCCAATTAGCGGTCGCAGGGGCGCAACCCCCGTCTTTGGTTCTCCGTAATCTCTACCTTGTTACTCAGAAATTTTCTACCCGTTTGCAGAGGTACCTTTAATTCCCAATTAGCGGTCGCAGGGGCGTAGCCCCCGTCTTTGGTTCTCCGTAATCTCTGCCTTGTTACTCAGAAATTTTCTACCCGTTTGCAGAGGTACGTTTAATTCCCAA
Organism: Gloeomargarita sp. HHBFW_bins_162; assembly: GCA_039794725.1. Lineage (GTDB taxonomy): Bacteria > Cyanobacteriota > Cyanobacteriia > Gloeomargaritales > Gloeomargaritaceae > Gloeomargarita. The sequence goes on along the minus strand of JAUQVQ010000151.1, from coordinate 4,292 downwards.
TTAGCGGTCGCAGGGGCGTAGCCCCCGTCTTTGGTTCTCTTCGGATTGCTCTATTTTGCTCTTTATGAACAGGCAGAATTTACGGTTTTCCCGGCTAAATAGCGATGAAACCCCTCGGGATAAAGCGTCAATTCCCCACTTAATAATCGTTCTACCGGCACCCACCGGGCAATTTTGCGGCGTTCTCCTTCCTGAAATTCCACAGACTCAAGCTCATAAAATTTCGGGTCAACAAAGGCACAACGATAGAGTTGAATAATTTCATGCCCCGGCTTGCCGTTGTAGGTAAAGATATTTTCTAAACAGCCCAAGTATTCAATGTCCTTCAGCCGTGCTTGGAGTTCTTCGTAAAATTCCCGCTCCAACGCCACCGCACTGGGTTCGCCAAAATCCACTCCACCCCCCAACGCCCGGTAAAACGTGAGTTGCCGCGCCGGGTCATACCCTTCAGACAAAAATACCCGGTCGCCCTGCTGAATCAACCCCAAGGCCAACACCCGGATGTGGTTACTGTGTCCCATTTCACCCCCGAAATTTCCGAAAGGCGAGGGTAACGTTGTGACCGCCAAACCCAAAGGAATTGGACAAAGCCACTTCTACGGGCAGTTGCCGCGCCTGGTGGGGGACATAATCCAAATCACACTCCGGGTCGGGATTATCTAAATTAATCGTCGGGGGCACCTGGTCGTGGTAGATGGCTAAAACTGTGGCCACTGCTTCGATTCCGCCAGAACCGCCCAACAAATGCCCCGTCATGGATTTGGTGGAACTGACGGCAATCCGGTAGGCGTGATCCCCCAGGGCTTTTTTAATCGCTTTGGTTTCCGTGACATCGTTGGCGGGGGTACTGGTGCCGTGGGCGTTGATGTAACTCACTTGGTCGGGGGTGAGATTGCCATCTTTTAAGGCCAGTTCAATCGCCCGAATTGCCCCTTCTCCATCCGGGGACGGCGCCGTGATGTGGTAGGCATCGCAGGTGGAACCATACCCCACCATTTCCGCATAAATCCGAGCCCCCCGCCGCTGGGCATGGCTGAGGGATTCCAAAATCAAGACTCCCGCCCCCTCTCCCAAGACGAACCCATCCCGCCCCTGGTCAAACGGTCGAGACGCTAAGGTGGGAGCATCATTCCGCAGGGACATGGCCTTACAGGCGGCAAAGGCGGCCATACTCAAGGGGGTCACCGCCCCCTCCGTGCCACCGCAAATCATCACCTGCACATACCCCTGTTGAATTAACCGCAGGGCATCCCCAATGGCATTGGCACCGGCGGCACAGGCCGTCACCGGACAGGAGTTGGGACCTTTGGCACCCGTGTGAATGGCGGTCAACCCGGCGGCCATATTGCAAATCATCATCGGCACGGTAAAGGGACTACAGCGACCCGGCCCCTTGGTCAACAACACCTGCTGTTGCTCCTCCATGATCCGCAGACCGCCCACCCCCGTCCCCAACATGACCCCCACCTGGGTGGCATTGTCCGGTGTGATGGTCAACCCCGCATCCGCCAGAGCTTGCAAACTGGCACACACCCCAAACTGGGCAAAGCGGTCCATCCGTTTGGCATCCCGGCGTTCCAGGTAGGTACAGGGGTCAAAATCCTTCACCTCCCCGGCGATCCGACAATCGTGCTGAGAGGCATCAAACAACGTCACCGCCCCAATGCCACTGCGCCCCGCCAGCAAGCCTGCCCAATAGTCCGCCACCGTATTACCCAGGGGAGTGATTGCCCCCAGCCCCGTGACCACCACCCGTTCCCGACTCGCCATTGACCTACGCCGCTACCTTCTGTTGGGCAATATAATCCACCGCTTGTTGTACCGTCGTGATCTGCTCAGCGGCACTGTCCGGGATTTCAATATCAAAAGATTCTTCCAACTTCATCACCAAATCCACCGTCGCCAGGGAATCCGCCCCCAAATCATTGGCAAAACTCGCCTCCGGCGTCACCTTGTCAATATCCACATCCAGGGTATCCGCCACAATTTTTTGGACTTCGCTGAGAATTTCCTGTTTATCCATGCCACAACTCCATTGGTTATCCTTAGCATCTTATCGAAATTGTGTCCCTCTGCTCCATGCGTGCCCCCAAAACCGCCCCAAACTGCCGTATCAACCCCGCTCGTACATCGGATAAATTAATCTCCGGGCAAAATTGGGTCACATTCCCCACCCCATAATCCCGAATCCCACAGGGCACAATCCGGCTAAACGCCCTCAAATCCGTACTGACATTCACCGCCACCCCGTGCATGGTTACTCCCCGCCGCACCTTAATGCCAATGGCCGCCACTTTCACCTCGCCCACCCAGACCCCGGTATAGCCCACCTTCCGTTCCGCCGCAATGCCATATTCCTGAAGCACATTGAGCACAATTTGTTCCAGACAGCGGACGTACTGATGCACATCAAGGCCATAGTTTTTTAACCGCAAAATTGGATAAGCCACCACCTGCCCCGGCCCGTGATAGGTCACCTCGCCGCCCCGTTCCGTGCGATAGAGGGGAATGTCAATCCCACCTACCGGAAACCGGACAAACGCCAAAGAAGCCCCCTGTCCGAGCGTGTACACCGGCTCATGCTCTAACACAGCCAAGACATCGGGTACGTCGGGATTCTCAATTTTGTCCTGCACCTGGGTTTGCTGCCACGCCCACGCCTGAGCATAGGCCACCCGCCCCCATTGGATCACCTGAATTCGCCGCACCGAGGATGAACGGTAAAATTATTAAAATATACTCTATCGCCCCATCTAGCTAGGCTGACCCCCCATCACCTATACTGGACAGAGAAACTATTGCATATAAATCTCATTAACCCTATGCAAATTCTTACCGGCACGTTTGTAGGTTTTTTGCCCTCCGGCAAGGGAAAGTTAAAGTTTATCCGCATTCGGGATGGGGAGCAGGAGCATCAGGTGAAACTGCCCAAGTATATGCGTGCCGGGCTGATGCGGGAATTGGTCGTAGGCATGGGCGTAAAAGTCGCCGTCCGTTGGCATGACCACAGTTGGGAAGCGACCGATATTCTGCTCTTTTCCGGGGTGGAACCGCTGGTGTCTGCGGCCAATCTTGTGCAAAGTATGGTGGCGACCCAGCCTGCCTGTCGGGTTGAGGTGTGTCAAAAGGGCAGTTGTCGCAAGCAGGGGAGTATGCAGTTATTGCAAGAATTAGGCGAAATGGTGCGGGAACAGGGTTGGGAAGAATGGGTGTTTGTGGAAGGGAGCGGTTGTCAAAAAGCCTGCAAACAAGGGCCAAACGTCCGCATCAACGGGCAAATGCACCATCGGGTAGAAGTAGCAACCTTGATGCCCCGACTGGCTGAGCAGGTAGAACGGGTGCGGCACCAGCAAGTGGGCTAGTTTCTCTTCAAGGAAGCAATCCGCTTTGATTGGAGAACAGCGGTTCGTGCCAGCCTCCCAAAAATTATGGAGACCGATATGTACACTGCTCATGGGGCTGGCTTCGCCTAAATATCAAGCGTTCGTGTAAACGCTGGCTCAGCGGGGTGATCGCTGACGAGACCAATCCTTTTTGAGTTTAGAACAAGGGTCGCAGGGGCACTGCCCCCGTATTGGGTTCTTTCTCTAACCTATTTGGATTGCCATAGCAATCCGAATTTAGACGGCAATAGAATAGGGGGAGTAGAGGCTGATTTTAGGAAAGGTAAATTTTTGGTAATTTAGGGTGAACTCAAATAGCCACTTGACCAGGGTAAATGAGGTCAACTGATGCCACATACTCCTTAAGAAATTCTTGCCGCGCAACCATACATCTTCCACAGGATTTTGTTCGGGAGAATGGGGCGCAAATAAGATACAACTAAACAACCATTTTCCTTATTCCCTCCCTTGATTTACGCTTGTCAAAAATTCTTTTACTTCCTGAGATTTATGGTAAGCCGCCCCGTCCCAGATGACCGCTATCCTGTTCCCCGGCAAAAGACTCATTAAGTACTCCATAAATGCATTCGATTGGTAAATAACATCATAAGGGAACCTCTATTTATTCAAGCGAGCCAAGAATCTCTTAACTGGAATCTAGAGATTACGGAGAACCAAAGACGGGGGCTGCGCCCCTGCAAACGCTAATTGGGAATTAAAGGTACCTCTGCAACCGGGTAGAGAATTTCTGAGTAACAAGGCAGAGATTACAGAGAACCAAAGACGGGGGTTGCACCCCTGCGACCACTAATTGGGAATTAAACGTACCTCTGCAAACGGGTAGAAAATTTCTGAGTGAGAATGCCGAAATTACGGAGAACCAAAGACGGGGGCTGCGCCCCTGCAAAC
>JAUQVQ010000150.1:0-4645 GCA_039794725.1 Gloeomargarita sp. HHBFW_bins_162 | reverse complement strand
CCTTGCTTCCCTTCGGGGAAGTAGAATTAATGGAAACTTCGCCATCTCGCCGGAAAACACCAAATTATCACAGACAAAAACTTGCTTCCCTTCGGGGAAGTAGAATTAATGGAAACCAAATCAATCCCTGGCGCAGATACCAATCCAAACCTACTTGCTTCCCTTCGGGGAAGTAGAATTAATGGAAACCTTCGAGTGGCGTTAGCCACCAGGGGATATTATTTTTGAACTTGCTTCCCTTCGGGGAAGTAGAATTAATGGAAACTCCCGGAGCCATGCAGGGGGGTTAGGCTTATTTTTGCTTGCTTCCCTTCGGGGAAGTAGAATTAATGGAAACTTGAATTGCGTTGCGTACAGGGTCGAGCGCCCATTTATTCTTGCTTCCCTTCGGGGAAGTAGAATTAATGGAAACTAACTTTTTCGTTGGCGGACAAAAACACCGTTACCTTTTTCTTGCTTCCCTTCGGGGAAGTAGAATTATTCCTCATTTCCGTACTAATCCCTAGCTTTTATGTACCAATGGGGTTAATACTGTAATGCTTGCAGAATTGAGCCATCTAGCTATTTATCGGGGAAGCGGGCGATGGGACTCGAACCCACGGCGTTCAGCTTGGGAAGCTGACATTCTACCACTGAATTACGCCCGCAGTGCTTAGCTATATTAGCACGTCACTGGGAAAGCTGAGGACAGGTAATCAGGACTTTGTCCACCCGGTTGCCATCCATGTCCACAATTTCAAAGCGCAAACCCGCCCATTCAAAATGTTCGGCGACATGGGGAATGTGCCCCAAGTGGTCAATGATAAACCCGGCTACGGTGTGATAGGAGGGATTTTCGGGTAGTTCTAGGACGGGGAAAAGTTCTTGGAATTTATCAACCCCCAATAGACCATCTACTAACCACGTGCCGTCTTCCCGTTGAATGGCCGCTGGTTCGTCCTCATCGTCTGTGGAAGGAATGTCCCCAATTAAAGCCTCCAAAATGTCCTTAAAGGTCACTAACCCCTGAATCACACCGTATTCATCCACGACTAAAGCCATCTGCGAACCGGATTGGCGCAGGAGTTCTAAGACCTTAAGGGCATGGGTATTTTCCGGGACGTAGAGGGGCGGGGTGAGCAAACGGGTTAGGTCAAAGGGTTCATGGCGAATCGCCTGAGCCAGTAAGTCCTGGGCGGAAACGATGCCCATCACATGGTCTAAATCCCCTTGACAGACCGGAAACCGGGAGTAGGGATTATGACAAATCTCCTCTTGGTTTTTGGTGGGGGGGTCTTCCAAATCCAGCCAAACAATATCGGGACGGGGGGTCATCAGGGCACTGATCCGTTGATCCCCCAACCGAAACACCCGTTCCACCAAATCCTGTTCTGATTCGGCAAACGTACCGGCTTCGGTGCCCTGTTGCAAAAGTAATCTAATTTCTTCTTCCGATACTTGCGGTTCTTGCACCGGTTGAATGCCTAGCAAGGTGAGTATCGTTTGTGCGGAAATGCTGAGAATCGCCACCAACGGCGCCATCACACGGGAGAGCCACGCCAAGGGTACGGCCATGAAAATGGCAATCGGTTCCGGGTAACTCAAACCCACCTGCTTCGGCACCAATTCGCCAAAAATCAAGGCCATGTAGGTACTGCCAATGGCAACCACCAGGGTGGACAACGCCGAAGCATAGGTGGTCAGCATGGGAATTTGGGTCAGTGTGCCCTGCAAGTTTTGCCCCAGGGTGGCTTCCCCAAACGCCCCAATCAGAATACCGATGAGGGTAATCACGATTTGAATCGTCGAAAGCATCCGGGTGGGATGACGGGCTAGCTCTAAAACTCTCTGGGCGCCGACATGGCCGTCATTGGCCTGTTGCTGTAACCGAGTTTTACGGGCGGAGATGATTGCCAGTTCCGACATGGCAAAGAGACCATTAATCAGGGTCAGAACCAGAATCAGGCCGAGTGCGGACAACGTGTTCATGTATAAAGGGTTAGGAAGCCACCCTAGTACCTCATTATGACCCCAGCCCGTACGATTTGTCTCGGTTTTCTCCTGGTGATCAGTGTTGGTATGGTTTTGCTCCTTGGCCCTTGGGCAACCCAAACCCACCAGTGGAGTGACCCGGTAACAGCACTGTTTACCGCAACTTCAGCCGTGTGCGTCACCGGATTGTCTGTTGTTGATGTTGGTACATATTACTCATTTTTTGGACAATTTATACTGCTTTTATTAATACAACTAGGGGGTTTGGGCTACATGACCTCGATGACGTTGTTGTTTATGGCGTTGGGGCGGCGGTTTCGGCTCAAGGATAAATTGGCGATTCAGCAGGCGTTGGATCAAAGTGGGTTGGGGGGGATTCAGGGGTTATTGCGGTTGATTCTGACGGCAACGGTGGTGATCGAGACGTTGGGAGCAATCTTGCTGTGGCCGGTGTGGCGACGGGAGTACGGCTGGGGACGGGGGTTATGGCTGGCGATTTTTCACAGTATCAGTGCCTTTAATAATGCGGGGTTTAGTTTGTTTCCTGACAGTTTGATGCGCTATCAGCAATCAGGAGTCGTGGTTGGGGTTATTTCCGGGTTGATTATGTTGGGCGGGATTGGCTATCCGGTGCTGTCGGATGCGTGGCTATGGTTAAAACGCCGTAACCAGGTGAGTTTGAATACCAAGGTGGTGGTGAGTACCAGTATATTTCTGTGGTTGGCGGGGTGGTTCTTTTTTACCGTAGTAGAGTTTAACAATCCGCACACGCTCCGTAATTTACCCTGGCCGGAACAGGTGGGGGCGGCTTGGTTTCAATCGGTGACGAGTCGCACGGCGGGGTTCAATACGATTGACATCGGCAAAATGACGGTCACAGGGCTGATGATTACGGTGGTGTTGATGTTCATCGGCGCGAGTCCGGGGGGGACAGGCGGCGGTATTAAGACCACGACGATTCGGGTGCTGGTGCGGGCAACGCGGGCGATTTTGCGCGGGCATGAGGAGGTGGTGATTTATGAACGGGAAATTCCCCCTATTTTGATTTACAAGGCGATTGCCGTATTGATTGGGTCGTTGGGGGTGGTGATGTTGATGGTAACGCTGTTGTCCTTTACTGAGGCAGAACGGCATGAATACGGGTTTTTGCCGTTGTTTTTTGAGACGGTATCCGCCTTCGCAACGGTGGGATTATCCACAGGAATTACAAGTGGGTTGACTGTGCCGGGGAAGTTACTGCTCATTCTCACGATGTACGTGGGACGGGTGGGGGTATTACTGCTGATGGCGGCGATTGTGCGGGAACCCCGGCCGATGCGCACCCATTACCCGGAGGAAACTTTTTTGGTAGGGTAGAAACAGCATCTGGGAGAGTTCATGCAACCCTTTTGGAACCGTCGTCGCCAACCTAGCCATCAGTTTGCGGTGATTGGTCTTGGACGATTTGGCCGCTCGGTGTGTCGCACGTTAAAAAGCATGAATTGTGAAGTTTTGGGAGCGGATAAAAACGAAAATTTAGTGGCGGCAGTACTGGATGATAACGTGGCTGACCATGCGATTGAACTAGACACCACTGACCCCGGAGCCTTGAAGGAAGCCGGTTTTTTTGAATTTGAAACGGTGATTGTGGCTATTGGTAATTTTGTAGAACAAAGTGTGATTACCACGCTGAATTTGAAAGAGGGAAATGTGCCGAAGATCATTGCCAAAGCCTCATCGGATATTCACGGGCGGTTACTCGAAAAAGTGGGAGCAACCCGAGTCGTTTATCCTGAAAAACAAATGGGGGAACAATTAGCCCGCTCGCTCGTCCGTCCCAATATCATTGAACGCTTAGAAGTTGACCCTGAAAATAGTATTGTGGAGGTGCGGGTGCCGGAGGCATTTGTGGGCAAAAGTATTGTGGATTTGAAACTGCGGAATGAGTACGGTATTAGTGTCATTGCCCTGGGACGACCGGGTTCCCATTTTGAAATCAATCCCAACCCCACCCTACCCCTAGAATCGGGGATGATGATGTGGGTCATTGGCAATAATAATGACCTCAATAGAATCATGGATTTAGGTCAATGAAACGCGTGATCCTGCCCCTCATGTTTACTATGGTTGCCGGGTGTACTGCGACACGCACCCTTGAACCCCCATCAACCTTGGGGACGGAATCGGCAGGCGTACCTCCACCAGAAGTCCAAGCCGCCAGTGTGCCGAAAACTGCTGATTTAGTAGCCCAAGCCCAACCGGTTGCCAGCCAACCCCAACTGGCGAAAACGGCCAGTATCTCTCTGAACGTCACCGATGCCGAACGAAGCAGTCAAGAAGCGGTGACATGGGTGCGGCAAGCGGGGGGAGAACTGCTCAATTTAGCCGACAATGGTGTTGTGGGGGAAATGCGCCGATTGCAGATGGAATTTCAGGTGCCCGCATCACAGCTTGAGGATATTGTGGCGAAATTTACCACCTTGGGGACACTCGCAAGTCGGCAAATTACGGCGGAAGATGTGAGCAATCAACTGGTGGATTTGGGGGCACGATTGCGCAATTTACGCAAATCCGAAGAATTACTCCTAAAAATTATGGAGCGTTCCGGTTCGGTGGGCGATGTCTTAAAAGTTACTCAAGAATTGAGCCAGGTTCGGGAACAAATAGAACAGTTGGATGCCCTGCGCCTGAATCT
>JAUQVQ010000149.1:0-4646 GCA_039794725.1 Gloeomargarita sp. HHBFW_bins_162 | reverse complement strand
CCTGTGAATACGCCCATCAATAAAGCTCTCTGCATAAAACTAAAATTCAACGGTTCTAAAAAAAGCTCAGCCATAAGGGCACCTCTAAAAGTTGGCAATTAGCGGTCGCAGGGGGGGCACCCCCCGGCTCTGGTTCTCCGTAATTTCTGGATTCTAACTGAGAGATTCTTTTCCTGATTGAATAAATAGAGGTGCCCATAAATTACTCAACAGGTAGGAATTCCTTAACATTAGGGTACCTCTAAAAATTGCCAATGAGCGGTCGCAGGGGCGCAGTTCTCCGTAATTCGGGTGTTCTGGCCATCGGACTTCTCCTGACGCTCAATCAATAGAAGTGCCCTAATGCTCATCAGCCTGACACAACATTAGATGTCAAATGGGTTCTATATGCCACAATAGGGCTGTAACCCTGAATCAGCACATTTCCTATGACGATCGCCCTTTCTGCCCGTGACCGCTTCCAGCAGGCGTATGAGAACCGCTACACCTGGGATGACCAATTTCCGGGGTACACCGCCCAAGTCTCTTGGCAGGATGGGGAAGAACATTTAACGGCTCAGGTGCGAATTAACCGGGATTTAACCGTAGAAATTGATGGACTGTCCGCCGACCACCCCCGCTACAAAGAATTGTTGGGCTTGATGCGGGATGTGGTGACGCACCGCCAGCGCCGGGATTTTGCCACAGCGCACGGTCAGAACGAGTTTACCAGCGGGGAGCCGCTCCCGGATGGGGCTGTCCCGATTCAGGTCAAGGGGGATGCGATGGGTTCCCACTATCAGGTGCGGGGGGCGGTGATTACCCAGGTGAGTCGGGTGATGGGGGGCAGTGCCTTTACCATTGATACGCTGTCGGTGGAACAAACGGCGCAGGGCTATTTCCCGCTCCATTACCGGGTGCAATTTACCGATGCGGCGACGGGTGAAGCGCAACAGGTGGTGGATATTCGAGAACAGTATGAACAGGTAGGTGGCTATTACCTCCTCAAAGAACGGCGGCAAACGGTTACGAAAAATGGGGTTACGAGTGAAGCGGTGATTACATTTAATGATTTGCAATTACTGAATTAACCATGCCGTTTCCTGCCCATCCCGCCGGTGCAGGCGACTGGGATTTGGAAAATTACGCTTACCCATTACCGGAGGACTTGATCGCCCAACGGGCGATGGTGCCCAGGGATCATGCCCGCTTGTTGGTTGTCCATCCCCAACACCATGAACACCGCCGGTTTTATGAATTGCCCGAATTACTGCAACCGGGGGATTTATTAGTATTAAATAATACGAAAGTCCTACCGGCACGCTTAATCGGCACTCGTCCCGGCGGGGGCGTTACGGAATTTTTGCTCCTCGAACCGGGGGAAGAAAATCGCTGGCGGGTGTTGGTGCGACCGGGGCGCAGGGTGGGGGTGGGAACAAAAGTGATGTTTCCCTCTGTGAGAGAACCCGAATTAATCGGGGTCGTCCAAGCACGGGATGAACCAACCGGCGGACGCTGGGTACAGTTTGCAACCCCCGATGGTACAGTGATTGACCAGACAAAATTATTACCTTTGCTGGATAAAATTGGAGAATTGCCCCTGCCTCCCTATATCCAAAAATTTCAGGGCGACCCTGCCCAATACCAGACTGTCTATGCCGAGGCGTTGGGTTCGGTGGCGGCTCCCACCGCCGGATTACATTTTACCGAAGAATTACTGCACAAATTAGAAACCTACGGGATTCAACGGGCCATGATCACGCTGCATGTGGGCTTGGGCACTTTTCGCCCGGTGAGTACTGCCGATGTCCGGCACCATACCTTACACAGCGAATGGGTTGAAGTTAGCCCCACGACGGTGCAACAGATTCGGGAAACCCAACAGCGGGGCGGGCGGGTGATTGCGGTGGGGACGACGGTGACGCGGGCGTTGGAGGGGGCGGCGCAGGGTGGGGAACTCCAGCCGGTGACGGGTAAAGTCAACCTCTACATTTATCCGGGTTACACTTGGCGGGTGATTGATGGGTTGATTACCAATTTTCATTTGCCTCAGTCGAGCTTGCTTTTGTTGGTCAGTGCGTTGATTGGTCGCCAGCGGTTGTTGAATCTCTATCACGAAGCCATCCGGGAACAGTATCGGTTTTATTCTCTGGGGGATGCGATGCTGATCCAACCGGCGGGGGATATGGCACACTAGGGAAAACGCTCCCAGGGATGGCGATGGCAACGGTGGCCTCTTTGCCCAATCAGGTCTGGAAATCGCTGCGCTTTTGTGTGGAACGGTTGCCGGTGCTGGATCGGTATTTGTTTCAGTTATTTCTGCCGCCCTTTTTGTTTGGTATGGGGGCGTTTAGTTCGATTGGGTTGTCGGTGGGGGCGTTGTTTGAGACGGTGCGGCGGGTGGTGGAATCGGGTCTGCCCCTGACGATTGCGTTTCAGGTGTTGGTACTCAAAAGCCCCTATTTTGTGGGGTTGGCGTTTCCGATGGCGACGTTGTTAACGATGTTGCTTACCTTTGGTCGGCTGGGAACCAACAGCGAGTTGATTGCGCTGCGGGCGTGTGGGGTGCGGGCACGGCGGTGGGTGATTCCGGCGGTGATTTTTAGCTTGATCACGACGGGGTTAACGTTTGCGGTGAATGAAGCGGTTGTACCCGTGACCAATCATCAGGCGACGGTGATTGTGCGGCAGGCGTTGGACAAAGACCGACCGCGCGTGGAACGGCGCAACATTACCTATCAGGAATTTGATAATGAAACGGGGAAACAACTGTTGCGGTTATTTTATGCCAGCCGCTTTGATGGGCGGTATATGCGGGGGCTGACGGTGTTGGATTTTTCCCAAGAAGGGTTGCAACAAATTCTCAGTGCCGAAACGGGTTTTTGGAACTCAGAACGCAAAACTTGGGAGTTTCAAAACGGTACCATTTATCTGGTTGCCCACGATGGCAGTTATCGCAATATTATCAAATTTGATAAACAGGAAATTACGCTTCCCCGTGCCCCCTTGGATTTAGCCACGCAACGGCGTACCCCGGAGGAAATGAGTATTGTGGAAGCGCAGGATTATCTGAAAATTTTGGAGCGCAGTGGGAATCTCACCCGCATTCGGGAGTGGCAGGTACGGATTCAACAAAAGCTGGCGATTCCCTTTATCTGCCTCGTCTTAGGATTAGTCGGTACGGCGTTGGGGAGTTTACCGCATCGGAGTTCGGGGGGTTGGGCGTTCGGGCTGAGTGTGGTGATTATTTTTGTGTACTACCTGCTCATGTTTATCGGCGATGCCCTGAGTCAGGCGGGATTACTGGCTCCGGTCGTTGGGGCATGGTTTCCTAATGTTTTGGGGTTATTAACAGGCGTTTATCTCCTGCGCCAAGCGGATCGTTAAACACTTGCCAACGGGTCAGGAATGGTGGCCGAAGGAGCGGTAAAACTGCCGGTTAGGACAAATTCCAAACGCAATTTCAAAAAAGTGGCAAACTCCGGGTTGGTGGTAATCACCGCCGCCGCCGGTTGGGGACATTTGGCTTTGATTTCCTGAAATTCGGGGGCTTCTAAAAACGCCGGACGTTTCACCAGAAAAAAGTCAATTTCTCTGCCCTGTTCCTGGTAGTGCCGGGTGCGTTCCCGCAACACTTCGGCCAGGGGTTCGACTTCCGTGAGAAAGTGTTCGCTGGCTAAAACGTAGTAATAATTCATGGGTTTCCCTCCGTAGAGCTGATTGTATCAAAGCTGGCTTACAATTCCTTCCGCGCGGTGGTGTACACCTCTCTGGCCGCATCGAGATTGATAACCAAGATTCCCACCCCCACCACCACATCCGGCCACAGGGAGGGGCGCACGGCGGTGAGCAAACCGGCACCCATGATGGCGATATTGGCAAGGGCATCGTTGCGGGCAGAAAGAAAGGCGGCTTTGGCGATACTCCCCCCCTGCTGGCGAAAGCGAGCCAACCAAAACGCACAGATGAGATTGATGACCAGGGCTCCCAACCCGGTTAACGACAACGAGAAGGGGTCAGGCGTGAGGGGTGCCGTGAATTTTTGTACCAACGACCAGAGGGTAGCCAGAGCGGGCACCAACAACAGTCCGGCGAGAAACATCCCCACCCAAGCCCGCCATTGCGGTTGCCACCCCAAGGCAAAAAAGATGAGGAAATTCACACAGGCATCTTCCAAAAAGTCAATAGAATCGGCAAATAGAGAGACGGATTGAATCGCTAGAGCAACGCCAAATTCCAGCCCAAAATAGGCCAAATTCAGTAATGCTACTATTAGTACAACTCGGCGCAGGGCAGATTCAGTAGGCATGGGAATAAGGGCTGGGCAATCCACAAGCATCCGTGGGAACATAAAGAAAAGTTAGCACGATTGGTCATGACTTCCGAACAGTTGGCGCAGTATATGGAACAGACGGGTCGCACGGCTCAACCCTGGCTCTTGACCCAATTACGTCTGCTCAAACTGCAAGAGGAACGCCCGCATTTGCCCCCGGAGGTGTATCTGCACCGCCTGCACGATATTCATCAGGATTTAATGAATCTCGGAGAGTGGTGGCGGGGACGGGAAGCGGAGGTTTTTGGCGACCTATGACCAGCTACCGGGCGGAAATTTGTATTACCCTCAAACCCTCAGTCCTTGACCCGGCGGGCACGGCCATTACCAAAGG
>JAUQVQ010000148.1:0-4658 GCA_039794725.1 Gloeomargarita sp. HHBFW_bins_162 | reverse complement strand
ATTTATTCAATCGGACAAAGAATCCCTTAGCGAGAATGCAGAGATTACAGAGAACCAGAGACGGGGGGTGCCCCCCTGCGACCGCTAATTCGCAATTTTTAGAGGTGCCCTTTATTGAAGCTAAGGGAAAATTTTATTACTAGAACGCCCGAACCAGAGAAGAACCAGAGGCGGGGGGTACCCCCCTGCGACCGTTAATTGATAATTGATAAAGATGCCCCTAAACAAATAAGCTAAACTTCAAATGGGCAGAGAATTTCTGAGTGAGAATGCAGAGATTATGAAGAACCAGAGACGGGGGGTGCCCCCCTGCGACCGCTAATTGATAATTGATAGAGATGCCCCTAAACAAATAAGCTAAACTTCAAATGGGCAGAGAATTTCTGAGTGAGAATGCAGAGATTATGAAGAACCAGAGACGGGGGGTGCCCCCCTGCGACCGCTAATTCGCAATTTTTAGAGGTGCTCTTTATTGAAGCTAAGGGAAAATTTTATTACCAGAACGCCCGAACCAGAGAAGAACCAGAGGCGGGGGGTACCCCCCTGCGACTGCTAATTGGTAATTGATAGAGATGCCCCAAATACCGGGGCGGTACCCGGCCACTTTTATTGCAAACTCAAAAGGGATTGCTATCGTTCAAAATAGTAGATGAATTAAATCCCGAGAAATGTTGCGTCCGGCTCGATAATCACTGGGAGTTTTCGCAAAAGAAAAAACGTAGCGGCTATCCTGATGCCAAGTAATTTTATGGTGAGTGGTACCTTCAGTAAAATCAAACCCTAAGTTAATTAACTCCCTTTCCAATCGGCGGGTTGCCCCCATATATTTAGAAAATAATTGCTCGATTTGTTGCTTGATTTGTTCCCTGTATCCCTGGGATTGATTGGCCTCTAAAAGGGATTGGAGTAAATGGTAACGACGTTTGTATGTATCAGGGGGAATCCGATTAAGCTCTTCTTGGAATATAGTTAATATCATTTCGTAAAGCTCATCTGGGTATAGGTCAATTTCGTGGCTGTAAAGAATAATTTGACGCGCTTGTTTACCGTTTACTTCGAGATCACTTTGGGCTGATTTTGGCGGTACGGTTTGGTATGGACGATGATAATCACGTTGCTGAATCTGCGCCTCAAGTTGAGCGTTTTCTTGCTGGATTAAATGCTTTTGCTCTTCCGCTTCGATAGCGCATTGTTCATAATAGTTTCGTTCGTCTTTTAATTTCTGATTTTCTTGTTCTATGTGTTGCAATCTCTGGGTGAGTTCTGTCCGTTCTCTCATAGCAATTTTATATTCATGTTGCATTTGCTCATACTCGTGGATAAGTTTCTGATAATCCTGCTCTAGTTCTGCATGATTTTGGCATCGTAACTGCTGATTTTCCTGTTCGAGTTGTTGGATTTTTTGGGTGAGGGTTACCTGTTCCTGGATAGCAGTTTCATAGTCTCTTCGCAGAGTGGCTAATTCCTGCTGAAGGGAGTGGGATGCTACTGGGTTAGGCAGTTCGAGTTGGTGTACTTTTTGCAGGACTTCCCGGTGGAGTTGTTTCAGTTGTTCTTGTTCCTGAAGGATCGTTGCATGGTTATGTCTCAGGTTGTCTAATTCCTGTTGAAGGGCCTGATGGGCTTGGGTCAGCCGTTGATAATTCTGCTGGAGTTGTTGATAATTCTCTTGTTCCTGAAGCAGGCGTTTTTTCCAGGTGGCGAGGAAACGTTGGTGTCGCCGCCAGTAAAACCAGAGGGGGATCAAGCCCACCAATAGACCCAAGAGGAAAACCATCATTCCTGGGAGTAATTATTTTCCCATAATATAAATGACCCACAATTGCTTGGCCACCTATGGTATTACCCCAGACGTTATCGGAGGCGATTGCTCAAGCCCAAACCGCAACTCGACAGGCATTAACCAGCGGGGAAAGCCGCCTCTTGGTGGAATTGTGGCTCCCGGATGTGAAACCGATGGCACTGGCGCAGGTGTTTCTCCAGGCGTTTGCGGACTGGGGGCAAGCCGGGCGGGTGGTGTTCAGCGATGCGGGGGGGGCGGCTCTGGCTCGCCGGGATTGGGGGGAGGTGCCCTGGCGGGTGGAAACACTCCGGGAACCCCATCAACCGGGGGATCAGGGGGTCGTGATGGTGGCTCCCGACCCGGCGGAGGTTACCCAGGTGCGGGCATTGGTGGAAACGGCGGCCTGTCCGGTGATTTTACTCAACCCGCGCTTGGAGGATGCCGGTACGGTGGGGATTGGCTACGCGGGGCGGCGGTTACGGCAGGAGTTTTTGCAAACTTTGGTTACGGCCTACCATCTGCGCCCGGTGGAGGGGGGAGCGGTACAACGCCTTTATCCCCACCCTTGGCAGGTCTGGCGGGAAGAACCCACCGGCAATTACACCTTGGCGGGCGAATTTCCGACGGCACCCGATGGCGAGACGATTAGCACCACGCTTGACCCCCGTCCGAGTGGGGGGAATTTTTGGCGGGGGTTGGGACAGTTGCTCCGGGCACTGCGGGCTTAGTCGTCCCGGATTTGCTCCGCTTCTGGGCAATCGTCGGACACCAGGGGTTCCAGGTCGCCCCGAGGCACCGAGGCTAATTTCTGGGTAATGGCACCGATGCTGTCAATGCGGATCAGTTCTTCCCAGGCGCAGGTTTCGTCCTCTTCTTCCGTTTCGTAACGCAAGGTCACCAAGTCGCCTTCAATATCTACGATGCGTGCCCGCTCGATCATCCGTTGTTGATCTTTGAGATAAATCCAGACTTCACGACCGTCGCAACAGATTTGATAAAGCTTGCGGTGTAGCATCGGCGGTCTCCTTTCGCAAAAGAGCTACGAATAAAAAACCTGGTTTGATTCCCACAGGTTTTTTCATATTTTCTAACATGGTGATCATTCTAACAATAGTCTCGCCCCAATGAATTGATGAATCAGCGTGCGGTTGTGCTGTTGTCGGGTGGTTTAGATTCAGCGACGGTTTTGTATCACGCTCAGGCGGCGGGGTATGAATGCTATGCCCTCTCGTTTGATTATCAACAACGCCATCGCCGGGAGTTGCGTTCGGCGCAGGCGATTGCTCAATGTGCCGCTGTGGCCGGACATGAAATTATCCCCCTCGATTTGGGACGCTGGGGGGGGTCGGCCTTGACGCAAGGGGATTTGGACTTGCCCCGGCATCGGCAACCGGCGGAAATGACCCAGGGGATTCCCATTACCTATGTTCCGGCTCGCAATACCATTTTTCTGAGTGTGGCGCTGGCGTGGGCGGAGGTGTTGGGGGCGGTGCGGGTCTATCTGGGAGCCAATGCCCTGGATTATTCGGGCTACCCGGACTGTCGGGAAGATTACCTGGCGGCGATGCAGGAGGTGTACCGGCTGGGCACGAAACAGGGACGGGAGGGGCAACCGATTACGATCACGGCACCCCTATTGCATCTGCACAAAGTTGAGATTATCCGGTTGGGGCAGGAGTTGGGCGTGCCGTGGGAGTTAACCTGGTCGTGCTATCGGGGCGGGGAAGTGGCCTGCGGGGTGTGTGATAGTTGTATTTTGCGGCGGGAGGGGTTTCGGCAAGCGGGGATTCCTGACCCTTTGCCCTATGCAGTGGTGTAAATGGTGTAAATTTGGATAGCATTGCTGTAAATATGCGGGGAAGCCAATGTTAGATGAAGTTCTGCGGCGGGAACGGGAATTTCACGATGCTTGGGCGAGAGCCATTGATGCGGATGGGATTCATGTTCTTGATTATTTTGAAGCCTGTACTGCCCCGGAAAATCGGTTTATTCTGCGACATTTGGGCGATATTTCGGGTAAATATATCCTGGATTTGGGCTGTGGTGCGGGGGAAAATAGTGTTTATTTCGCTCTGCGAGGAGCGCACTGTGTAGCGGGGGATTATTCCCCGGAAATGGTGCACCTTGCCCAAGAATTAGCCAATAAATATGGGGTTAACGTGACGGGTCAAGTCATTAATGCGATGGCGATTGATTACCCCGATAACACATTTGATATGGTTTATGCGGCCAATTTACTCCATCACATTCCTGATCCCTTAGTCGCTCTGCGGGAGATGCAACGGGTGGTGAAACCAGGGGGAAAAGTGTGTTTCTGGGACCCACTGATTCACAACCCCGTGATTAACATTTATCGGCGTATGGCAACTCAAGTAAGAACGACGGATGAAACACCGTTACATATCAAAATTATTCGTCAAATTCGCCCTTTATTTACTCAGGTAGAATGGGACACGTTTTGGTTGGCAACGCTTTGGATTTTTCTGCAATTTTATCTCATCGAACGAGTCCATCCTAATCAAGAACGCTACTGGAAAAAGATTATCATTGAACATCAACGCCTGCGGCCAATGTATCTATTTTTGGAACGATTTGATCGTCTGTTAAAATATATTCCAGGGATGAAACGCATGGCCTGGAATATCGCCGTGGTTGCGACGAAATGAGCGAGGTAAAGATGCTCAAGATTAAAAACGGCTTGATGCTGGCGCTGGTCTGGATTGGGTTAGGAGGTTGGCGAACTCCGGTGCGGGCGGATTCCCCGATCACCTCGACACCCATTGCGGATGTTTACTTAGATATTCCCTTGGTAAAAAAAGCCCGGGAAGCCGGTACCTTAACCCCGGAAATGGCGCAATTTTTATCCAGCAATCAG
>JAUQVQ010000147.1:0-4662 GCA_039794725.1 Gloeomargarita sp. HHBFW_bins_162 | reverse complement strand
GATGTGCAAATCAAGGCGGATTCTCGGAACCAAGCCACGGGCGACCGGATGGTGACGGTATTATTAACTCGGTTTCCCTATACCTTATTGCAGGAATTGGCAACCCATCGCCTGTTGCGCCAGGGCGGGTTAGTTGATGTTTTGGGGGATACGAATCCCTTTACCGAGGTTACCAGTCGTTCCAGCGGTTCCTCACGGGCAATTCCGGTGGAGCGGGTGATTCAACGCATCCTCGATGACCCGTTTATTCCCCAATTCAGTCAACATCAAAAGGGGATGCAAGGGGTTGAAATTGACGACCCGGAATTTCAAGCCAAAAATGAACAAATTTGGCGCAATGCTTTAGAAAAAAATATAACTTTAGCCAGAGAATTAGCCGCCCAAGGGGTGCATAAACAACACGTCAATGATCTACTCAAACCGTTTTTACGCATTCCCATTTTAATCACGGCGACGGAATGGGATAATTTTTTTCATCTGCGCACGGATAAACCCTGCCGCCCCGAATTTCGCGCCTGGGCGATTGCCATTCAACAGACAATAAATCATTCCCAACCCCAGGAATTGCCCCCCGGTGCATGGCACATTCCCTTCGGGGATCAAATGCCCCCGGATTTATCATTATTAGAACGGTTACAAGTCGCAACCGCTCGGTGTGCCCGTTTATCCTACGCCACCCACGCCGGAAAACGGGATGTTCAAGAAGATATTCGTCTGCATGAGCAATTATTGCAGGATGGGCACATGGGACCGTTTGAACACAGTGCCATGGCAGTGGCGGATTACTTTACAGCTCCTCCCAAAATTCCTTGTTACGCCTATGTACCGGGGCAAACCACGCCGGTTTTTACCCGCAATTTCCGGGGCTTTTATAGCTACCGGGCGATGGTAGAAGATCACCATTTACCCATTCATTCCCAGGAGTAACATTTATGGTTTTAACCGACCAGGAATTAAACCAACTGTGCCAGGGGAATCCGCCCTTGGTAGAGCCGTTTGATCCGAGTTTGATTAACCCGGCTTCGCTGGATATTCGTATCGGTACATCCGGGTTAATCGAACGAGAAGATGGTGAACATATCCCCATAGATTTACGTCGTTATGATGCCAATGACCCCTACATTGTGGAACCGCAAATGTGGCTTTTAGTCGCTTCGTTGGAAATCTTTCATATCCCTGAATTTACGGCTGGTGAGGTGCGGTTGAAATCGTCTCGTGCCCGGGAAGGATTTGATTTATCCCTTGCCCTATGGCTTGACCCCGGTTGGCAAGGTTCTCATTTAACAATGGCCTTACGCAATGCCACGCAGTTCCGGCGGTTGGGCATCTATCCGGGGTTGAAAATTGCCCAGGTGATTTTGCATCGGTTATCCAATCGTCCCAATCGCAGTTATGCCGAAACCGGGCGGTATAATTTTGACCGGCAGGCGCAGAGTTCTAAAGGTTAATCATGGCGAAATTTGTGGTCACCGGCCACTACTGCGAGGATGTGGAAACGAAACGTACCCCCTACCGGCAAGCCCATTTAGCGGGTTTAACCCAACAAAAAGAGCAGGGAGTATTAATTACGATTGGGCCGACCCAGGATTTAACCCGCTTTTTTGGCATTTATGAGGCCGATTCTGCCGACCAGGTGAAACACCTGATTGAGCAAGACCCCTACTGGCAAAATGGCATTTGGACGGATTACGAGGTGATGGCGTGGATTCAGGCCATCTAAGGGCGCTGGCGCAACGGTCGTGGTCCAAACTCATCTGCGGTGCCAGCTACCAGGATACGGCCAGCATTGAACCCCTGAGTCGGATTTTTACCCTGGCCGGGGTGAACTGTATTGACGTGGCGGCTGACCCGGCGGTGGTGCAAGCGGCGTATCGGGGTATTCAACGGGCGGGAACGCCTGCCCCTTGGCTGATGGTGAGTTTGAACGACGACACCGACCCCCACTTCCGCAAAGCCCACTTCGACCCGGAACGCTGTCCGCCGGATTGCCCCCGCCCCTGTGAACGGGTCTGTCCGGTGCAGGCGATTAGTCCCGCCGGGGTGGCACTGCCCCTGTGCTATGGCTGTGGCCGCTGTCTGGATATGTGTCCATACAATTATATTACTGAGCGCACCTATGTGCATCGGCCCGGAGCGGTGGTGGAATTGTTAAAGAATCAACCGATTGCCGCCCTAGAAATTCACACCCAAGTCGGCCATCTTGAGAGTTTCCAACGGGTGTGGCAGGAACTCCAGCCCTGGGTGTCTCGCCTTACAATTCTCGCCATCAGTTGCCAAGACCACGAACAGGTGATTCCGTACTTATGGAGTTTATATAAAATCATTACGCCTCTGCCCTGTGGGTTAATCTGGCAAGCCGATGGCCGTCCCATGAGTGGGGATATTGGGGCGGGAACCACCCAAGCGACCGTGCGTTTTGCCCAGAAAATCCTTGCCCAGGGGCCGCCGGGGTGGGTGCAGTTGGCGGGGGGCACCAATCAGGCGACATGGCCGCTGGTGCAGAAACTCAACCTATCCATTCACGGGGTCGCCTACGGCAGTTACGCCCGCAAGCTCCTGCAACCGTATTTACACCATTTAGACAATGACCAGATTTTAGCCGAGGCCGTTACCCTGGCGAAGCAGTTGATTCACCCTAAAACACCCGATGGAGCAGACTGGGCATCTGCCGCCGCACCTGGGCTAACCGTTCCGGGTTGATCTCGGCAATCGCCAGCCCTGGCTGGTCGCCCGCATCCGCTAAGACCACGCCCCAGGGGTCAATAATCATGGCGTGGCCGTGGGTTTGGCGGCGGGGATAATGCCAGCCCACCTGTGCCGGAGCCAGGACGTAACAGGTATTTTCAATCGCCCGGGCTTGGAGCAGGACTTGCCAGTGGTCTTTGCCCGTGTAGGCCGTAAACGCCGCCGGGATAAAGAGAATTTCCGCCCCCACCTTCGCCAGATGGCGGTACAGTTCCGGGAAGCGCACGTCATAGCAAATGGACAGACCGATATGCCCCAAGTCCGCTTGGTAATACACCGGCGGTAAACTTGCTCCTGCTCTGACGGTGCGGGATTCCTGGTAGGTGTTGCCGTCGGGGAGATTGACATCAAATAAATGGACTTTGTCATAACAGGCAGTAATTTCACCTTCGGGAGTGACCACCATCGCCCGGTTCACCACCCGTTGCTCATCCACCGGCACTGGCATCCCTCCTGCCAAGAGGGTGACTTGGAACCGTTGCGCCAGAGTACGCAGACATTGCTCCGTCACCTCGGCAATGTGGGCGGCCTGGGCGATTTTCTCCTGCTCATCCCCCATGAAGGCGAAATTTTCCGGCAGGCCGATCACGGTGGCACCCCGATGGCAGGCCAAGTCCACCAATTCCGCCAGTTGCGCCAGATTTTTGTGGACATCTGGGCCACTGGTCATCTGCACCGCCGCCGCCAAATAGGAGTGCATCATAGGTCAGGGAGCGAAGGGGGTAGGCACTGCACCGGGAATGGGAGGGCTAAGTGTTCCGGAGTTTGCGTATTAGCTCCCGCAGTACATCGGTTTTGGTGCGCCCTTTGGCAGCGCAGTAGCTCTCCAGTTTGACTAGCTCCTCGTTGGGTAAGCGGATAGTCAGTACACGATCCGAAGGGGGTTTGGTTCTAGGCATAGTCGCAAGTACAGATAAGTGACTAAGGGGATGTACCGATCTTGTAGGGGAGCTTAATTCTGGAGGAATCGACGGTGTCGTTCCGGTATGGGACTACCTTAATCAGTAATTAAACAATGTTTCGCAGGGATTGGCAAGGACTTGACAAGGATACGGTTGGTACAACGGCTGACATCACCCCAACGGATTTTAGAAATTGGTGGTAATGGCAACGACTGGGCAGGTGGGAATACATTGCTCACATACGATACAGCGAGTGCGGGTAAAATTCAGCCGAAACTCCCGATCCAAGGTGAGGGCTTGGGTGGGGCAGACCCCCGTACACAACCCGCAGTCAATACAGCGTTCCGTATCAATGAGGATTTCCCGACTGCTGTGGGCAACCTCAATGCCGCTGTCGGTCAGCCATTCCAGGGCGGCGGCCAGTTGATCCATATCCCCGGCGAGTTCGACCACCAGTTTGCCCACTTGGTTGGGGGCGACTTGGGCACGGATGATGTTGGCGGCGATGTTAAAGTCTTTTGCCAAACGGTAGGTGATGGGCATCTGTACCATCTGGCGGGGAAACGTGAGGGTGACCCGTTGTTTCATGGGCGATTCACGATGGGTAATTATTTTCAGGATAACCTAGGGGTTGTGGTAGGTTTTTTAGTGATGGCTCTCCTAGGGTTCTCATGGAAGTTTTGATTCTCACGCCTACGACCGAAGAAAGTTACGGCCAACCCCCGACCACCATTACCCTGCCCATTACTCGCCTGGACAGTACCCAGGTGAGTCGTTTCAAAGCACAGTATGAAGCGCACGTGGGCGGTAAACCCTGTTATTTGGGTATTGATTTATCCCGCGTGGAATTTCTCGATAGTGCGGGGTTGGGTGCCTTGGTGGCGTGCCACAAACACGTGCGGGCATTGGGGGGACAAATTGGGTTGATTGCCCCTCGCAATATGGTCATCCGCCTCTTAGAAATGACGTCGTTGGACAAAGTATTAACTATTTATGCCAGTGCCGAGGATTTTGC
>JAUQVQ010000146.1:0-4671 GCA_039794725.1 Gloeomargarita sp. HHBFW_bins_162 | reverse complement strand
TCCCCCTGCTTCCAAGCTGACATTTTTCGTAGTAGCTGTGTTGATGCCATTAACTGTACCAACTGTACCTACAACAAACCCATTGGCATCTCGATAGCTGATATTGCCTGTATTTTTGGCGGCAAAAGTAGCTATATCATTATTGGGATTAGTTAAGGTATAATTTCCTGCACCATTGAGTTGCAAACCTTTACCAGCATTAGTTGCCAATAAAGCACCAGTATTATTTTGAGTAACATTCCCAGGAGAAGTGAGGATGATGTTTTCTTTGGTTTGAATTTTGACATCATTTAGGGTGATGCCATTGGCTAGAGAAGTGAGTACAACACTTTTGTTGCTATTACCGCCAATGATATTCAGGGAACTACTGCTTTCGGTACGGATACCTTCTTTGATGCCTGTACCTGTCCCTTTATAGGTGATGATGCCATTGGCGGTTGTAACCTGTGCGCCGTCTTTTTGGACAATGCCATGTCCTGCCGTACCTTTGCCTGTACCCGTTATTGTAATGGTGCCATTATTTTGGGTTGTTATGGATGTATTTGCTCCTGATATTAAAACGCCAGCATTCCCCGCTGTTGTTCCCCCTACACCTGTGAGTTGAATGCTACCGCCTTGAGTGGTGATTTTGGCATTATCTTGCAATTCGATACCGTGAAAATTGCCTGTGGTCGTACCTGCTTTATTTGCTTCTAAAATAACGGCGTTGAAACTTCCTGTATTGGTACTGGTTATTTTCGTCCCAGAATTCATAACAATCTGCCCTGCCGCTTGGACAGTAAATGTTTTATTTGTTGTCCAATTCACATTGGCATTGTTGGCAAAAATAATATCGCCCCGTTCAGTGCCCGTAGTGCCCACAGTTTTCACTACGACATTGTTGGTAGCTAAAGCGGTATTAATCGTTGTATCCCGTAAAATTGAGCCAGTTCCCGTTGGGGTAAAAGGACTGGCACCTGTAACATTATTATTTGTTCCCGTACCGCTGATAGTTAAATTTAGAGGATCAAGTAGCCACGTCCCCGTATTACCAATTTTGCCTGTAGTATCAACCTGCGCCGTATCGCCAATTTCTAAGATATTCCGACCTGAGGTTTCTACGAAACCGCCATTATCGCCGGTAGCGGTGATTTTGCCATCAAAGCGGGTGAAATTATCTGCCCAAACAATCACTTCGCCGCCATTGCCGGAAACTTTGGCATCGGCACTCAGAATACTTTGATGGCTAACGTAGGTATTTTGGGCATTCAAAGCGGGGTCAATTCTCTGTTTATCTGCCCGTCCCCCCAAATAATCCCCACCGACGAGAATTAAACCGCCTGCTTTGTCCCCAGAGGCATCAATTTTTGCTGTACCAAATAGCCCGACATTTTCTCCGGTAATCTGAACTTTCCCGCCCTTTTCTCCCGATACATCCAACGTGCCATTCACGGCAACCGTACCCTTGGAACCCCCGGAGAGAACAATCACCCCATTGCGGTTTTCGGCATATTTTGCTTCGATAATTCCGCCTGTGTTAATCACATTATTTACCACTTGTCCGGCGGCTTGAGCGGTTAAGATAACCGTTCCACCGGGTGCCAGGATATTGCCCTGGTTATCAATCAAAGAAGTTAATTTATTCCCGTAAATATCGGTGATTTCCCCTGCTAATTTCGGGTCAACCGTGACGCTTAACAATCCATCCCCATAAAAATCCAAACTGACCGTTGTTCCCGATGCCAGAACCACTTTACCCAACCGGGCGGAAATGACCCCACTATTGCGTACCGCTGGAGCTACTAGGGCGGCAAACCCTGCATCTTGAACGGTAATTAACCCTTCATTCACGACACTGGCAGGCGGTTTCCCCGGCACTTGCTCAAAGCGCAAAATCCCCTGCATGAAGTCCGAGTCTTTGATATTCAACGTACTGGCGACTAACCCCGCCACATCCACCTGCGCTGTGGGGAGAAAGGCAATACCGTTGGGGTTCACCAAAAATACTTGCCCATTGGCGGTTAATCTGCCTGCAATACTGGATGGGGTGTTCCCGGTGACTCGGTTTAGTGTCGCTGATGTGCGGCTGGGTTGCTGAAAATTCACCCACTCTTGGGGGGCAATGCTAAAGGAGTTCCAATTAATGACGGCTCTATCCGTAGATTGGTTAATGTTTAACTTGGTATCCCCCACTTGCTGAATGGTGGCCGCTCCGTGGGTAACTTGGCCGCCTTGAGGTAGAGCTAGGACAAACGGCTGATACAAGATGACCGTCAGTAGTGCTTTGAGGGGTAAAACAAGGAAATAGGAGATTCGATGTAGAGAGGACATAGTTAGTTATTGATCCCTAAGGTAAGTAGTAGTTGCGTGTTCCTTGTGCACCTAAAGCTATAGTATAAAAGGTTATAGTTAGGTGCAAGACAAGGCTAAAGTAGAAATTTTTTTTAAGGGAACCTCTAAAAATTGGTGATTAGCGGTCGCAGGGGCGTAGCCCCCGTCTCTGGTTCCCCGTCATCTCTGGATTCTCGCTAAGGGATTCTTTGTCCGATTGAATAAATAGAGGTGCCTTTAATTCTTTTTCTTTTACAAATTGCCCATGAACGGTTGCAGGAAGCAATCTCCGTCCCTAGTCTCTGGATTTTAACAAATAGACTCTTTGCCTGTTTGCATCAATCACGTTTGAGACCTGAACCCTCGTCCCCTACCCTTTTCCCAAAACAGGGGCAATGCCCCGTGACTTGCAACTCTCCCAATCACCGAGCAAAACACTCCCCCAGGGACAGTAGTGATAGCCGCCCCGGAGGAGGTTTTTGTGGGATAGCGGATTTGCGCTTTTTTACTTAACCCAGTAGAGCTTGTGCCGCCGCCACCAGGTTACTCACCGTCATGCCGAATTTTTCCATGCACACCGGCCCGGGAGCAGAAGCCCCAAACCGGTCAATCCCCAAGGCTTTACCCTGTAAGCCCACGTACTTATACCAGCCGTCGGTGACCCCCGCCTCGATGGAAATGCGCTTGGTCACGGCTGGCGGGAGAATCTGGTCTTTGTACTCTTGGGGTTGGGCATCAAACAGATTCGTACAGGGCATGGACACCACCCGCACCTTTTTGCCCGTCAGTTGCGCCGCCGCCTGCACTGCCAGTTCCAACTCCGACCCGGTGGCAATGATAATCAAATCGGGATGGTCGCACCCGCAATCCACGACGATATACCCACCTTTGGCCACCCCTGCAATGGAAGTGCCAGGGATGGGATTCACCGCCTGGCGGGTAAACGCAAACAGGGACGGGGTTTTCATAGACTGCAACGCCACCTGGTAGGCACCTACCGTTTCTCTCGCATCGGCAGGACGAAAGACATACAGATTGGGGATCAACCGCAGGGAAGCCAGGGTTTCCACCGGCTGGTGGGTCGGGCCATCTTCGCCCAGAGCCACCGAATCGTGGGTCATGACGTGCAGAACCCGCACCTGGGACAAGGCCGACAACCGGATCGCCGCCCGCATATAGTCGGTGAAGATTAAAAACGTGGCATCGTAGGGAATCAATCCCCCGTGCAGAGCCATGCCGTTGGCAATCGCCCCCATGCCGTGTTCCCGCACCCCGAAGCGGAAATTGCGCCCCTCGTAGGAACCGGCTTGAAACTCTGGAATGCCCTTGAGATAAGTCATATTCGAGTGGGCTAAATCCGCCGAACCACCCAGAAATTCGGGAATGGCTCCGGCCAGCGCATTCAAACAGAACTTGGACAAATTGCGGGTGGATTCTTTGCCCGTTTCCGCAATCGGAGCCAGAGCGTCTTGCCAGCCGGAGGGTAATTCACCCCGCATGATCCGCTCAAACTCGGCGGCTTCGGTGGGATAGGCCAGTTTATAAGCATTAAACCGTGCCTGCCAGTCGGCTTCGGCTTTGGCACCTTTGTCAACGGCCTGCCGGAAATGGCGCAACACCTCATCGGGAATGTAAAACTCCGGCTCCAAAGGCCAGCCCAGATTTTCTTTGGTGAGTTTCACCTCGTCCGGCCCCAGGGGCGCCCCGTGTACCCCTTCCGTCCCGGCCTTGTTGGGCGAACCGTAGCCAATCGTGGTTTCCACAATGATCAACGAAGGTTTGTCGGTCACGGCTTTGGCGTTGGCAATGGCTGTTTGAATCGCCACTAAATCGTGGTTGCCGTCGTCCACCTTTTGCACGTGCCAGCCGTAGGCTTCGTAGCGTTTGCCCACATCTTCGGTAAAGGCAATCTCCGTATTCCCGTCAATGGAAATATGATTGCTGTCGTAGAGCATGATCAGTTTGCCCAGCTTCAGGTGCCCCGCCAGGGAAGCCGCCTCGGACGCCACCCCCTCCATGTTGCACCCGTCCCCCAGGATCACGTAGGTGTAATGATCCACGATGGTGTGACCGGGTTTGTTAAAGCGAGCCGCCAGGTGTGCTTCGGCAATGGCTAACCCGACCGCATTCCCCACCCCTTGACCGAGCGGGCCGGTGGTGACTTCCACGCCGGGGGTTTCAAAGTTTTCCGGGTGACCGGGGGTAATCGAACCCCACTGGCGAAATTGTTTAAGATCATCCAGGCTGACATCATAGCCGGTTAAATGCAGTAAAGCGTACTGCAACATACAGCCGTGCCCGGCCGACAACACAAACCGATCCCGATCCGGCCATTGGGGATTGCGAGGGTTAAATTTCAAA
>JAUQVQ010000145.1:0-4683 GCA_039794725.1 Gloeomargarita sp. HHBFW_bins_162 | reverse complement strand
GGTATTGGTGATTGCCCACCGCTTATCCACGATTCGCAATGCGGATCAAATTTTGGTGCTGGAACAGGGGCGGTTGGTGGAGCAGGGCAATCACCGGGACTTACTCAGCCGGGGCGGTCGCTATGCCCACTACTGGCGGTTACAGGTGGAGGGACAAAACCCCGTGCCCTTGGGCTAGGTGCTATCCTAAGGCTAACCCCTGCGGCGAGGAACGGTTATGACTTGGGCGATGGTGACGGTCTGTGGCTACGTGGCGGCCAAACCCACGATTCGGCATTTTGAACGGGGAACCATTTTGTGCAGTTTTCCGCTGTACGTAAACCGCCGGAAACCGGAAGGTGAAGACAAGGAAATTCCCCCGTTGAAATTTCAGGTGGATGTCTGGGGCAATCAAGCCGAGACCGCCATGAATTTGTTAGATAAAGGGTCACGGGCAACGGTGACGGGGCGTTTGGACGAAGACCATTACACCGATAAGGAAGGACAACCCGCCACTGCTCTGCGTATCCGGTTTGCGGAAGTGTTGGACTATGGGTTGAAACCGGCGGAGGAACCCGCTGTTGCCCCCGCATGACCTTGACGGACGATGAACGGTACATGACCCGCTGTCTGGAACTGGCTCGGCGGGCGTGGGGGCGTACCAGTCCTAATCCCTTGGTGGGGGCGGTGGTGGTTCGGGATGGGCAGGTGGTGGGGGAGGGCTTTCATCCCCAAGCGGGGCAACCCCATGCGGAAGTATTTGCCCTAAGAGCCGCCGGGGAACGGGCGCAGGGAGCTACCTTGTACGTGAATTTGGAACCCTGCAATCACTTTGGCCGCACCCCCCCCTGTACGGAAGCGGTGATTCACGCGGGGATTAAACGGGTGGTGGTGGGTGCGATTGACCCCGACCCCAGGGTGGCCGGGAGTGGGGTGGCACGGTTGCAACAGGCGGGTATTGAAGTCACAACGGGGGTTTTGGCCGAGGCGTGTCAGGAGATAAACGAGGGTTTTTTCCACCGGGTGCAAACCGGGCGGGCGTTTGGGATTCTCAAGTATGCCATGACCCTGGACGGGAAAATTGCCAGCAGTACGGGGGACAGTTTTTGGATCACGGGGGAAACGGCGCGGCAGTGGGTGTATCATCTGCGTTCCGGGTGCGATGCGGTGATTACGGGGGGGAATACCCTGCGGCGGGATAATCCTTCGTTAACTACGCACGGGGTGACGCCCCATTCCCCACTGCGGGTGGTGTTATCGGCCAGTTTAGATTTGCCTTTGGAGGCCAAGCTCTGGCAGGTGGATGACCGGTACCGCACGCTGTTGATCACCCCGCCACGCCCCGACCCACCGTTAATCCTGAAGCAATTAGAAGTCATGGGGGTCGAGGTGCTGGCACTGGAGCCGTGTACCCCGCTGACGGTGCTGGCGGCCTTGGCGCAGCGGGGCTGTAACACGGTGCTGTGGGAATGTGGGGGGAATTTGGCGGCGCAGGCGATCCGGGCGGGAGCCGTCCAAAAGGTGGTGGCGTTTATTGCGCCGAAAATTATTGGGGGGGTTGCCTCCCCGACCCCCGTTGGCGATTTGGGGTTAACCCAGATTCAGCAGGCACTGCCTCTAGCACGCTGTCGTTGGGAAACGATTGGGCAGGATTGGCTGATTCAGGGGTATCTCCCGGCGGCTCCCTTGCTACCCTGAAGTTAACCCGTCGTCACGTCACGATATGCCCACCGCCACACAATTGGGGTTAATCTTCGCCCTGGGATTGTTGGGCAGTTTCGGTCATTGTGCCGGGATGTGCGGGCCGGTAGTGCTGGGGGTGGCTTGGGGACACAAACAGGCGTCTTGGGGAAAACGGTGGCGGCAACAGATGGGGTTGCATCTGGGGCGGGTGGCGACGTACACCATCGTGGGAGCGGTGCTGGGACAGGCGGGTTCCCTGCTGGTGGCGGGCGGGCAACTGGCGGGGGTGGGCAGTCTCGTGCGGCAGGGGGTAACGGTGGCGATTGGGCTGGTGTTGATTGGGAGTGGGTGGCAAAAGCAGGTGCCGGGGTGGTTGCGGTGGGGACGGCATCCCCAGGGGAAATTGCCCACCCATCCGGTGCTGTTGGGGTTGCTTTGGGGGTTGATTCCCTGCGGGTTTTTGTACGTAGCGCAACTGCAAGCGGTGGCCACGCTGAGTCCGGTGGGGGGAGCCGTGCTGATGCTGGCGTTTGGCTTGGGAACCGTGCCGGTGTTGTTGGGGTTGGGGTTGTGGCTGAGCCGGGTGGGCACCGAGATGGGGCAACGCCTGAACCGCTGGGCAGGCGGGTTAACCATGCTCATGGGCGGGTTAATGTTATTACGCAACGACGGCATGGTGGATGTGACCGGCTATGGGAGTTTCCTGCTGTTGGGGTTAGCACTCATCGCCCGCCCCATACAACGATTGTGGCCGGGGTTGCGTACCGTGCGGCGGGAACTGGGGGTGGGGGCATTTATCCTGGCGGTGATTCACACCCTCCACATGGTCGAGCACAGTTTCCAATGGGATGTGACAGGCGTGTTCTTTTTACCGGAACCGCAATTTTGGGGGGTAGTCCTCGGGGCAATGGCGGTAGGGTTGATGGTGCCGTTAGCCATCACCAGTACCGATGGTTGGGTGCAACGCCTAGGGAAATACTGGCATGACCTACACCGTTTTGCGATAGTAATCTGGGTGCTGGCCGCAGGGCATATCGGCCTGATGATGGGCGGGCGGTGGGGTATGGTAGGAATAACCGGGTTCAGTGCGGGGGTGGTGGTCGTCATCCTGCTCCGGCAGTCCTGGTGGTGGCGATGGTGGCACAAGGAACAGTGGTATGAACCGGCTGATGGTGGGCGTTAGTTTGGTGTTGGGGTTAGCCGTACCGGCATGGGCGCATACGGTGCAACGGGCGGGCGAGGTGGCGGCACTGTGGCATGTCGAACCCAATCACAACCCCAGGGCGGGGCAACCGGCACAGGTGTGGGTCGCGCTCACGCGGCGGGGGGGCAAACCCATTTTTAACCGGGAAGTTGCCTGTACGTTGGCAATCCACCAGGAACCCCAAGGCAAATTACTGCTCACTACGCAATTGCAGGGTATCAATGTCGAAAACTACCGGGACACGCCAGCAGCCAACATCACCTTTCCCCGACCGGGTCGCTACCAACTGCGATTGGCCTGTCAACCGAAAACCGCCGGTCTGAAACCGTTTACCTTCACCTACGGCGTAACGGTGGGGCGGTAATCCTGCCGCATGGATGATAATTGCGTAACCATAATTAACAGAAACACTCCCCCATCCCGATGACTACCGTTTTAGCGATTGAAACCAGTTGTGATGAAACGGCGGTAGCGGTCGTGCAGGGACGGCAGGTGGTGGCCGAGGCCGTTGCCTCCCAAATCGCTCAACATCAGGAGTACGGGGGAGTAGTGCCGGAAATTGCCTCCCGTCAGCACTTGGAAGTAATTAATTTGTTACTACAGCACGTGCAAAAAGCAACCGGGTTATCCTGGGCGGATGTGGATGGGATTGCCGCCACCTGTGCGCCGGGGTTGGTGGGGGCGCTGAATATCGGTTTAGCCGCCGCCAAGACCTTAGCCATCCTTTATCAACGCCCATTGGTGGGGATTCACCATCTGGAAGGCCACATTTGCAGTGCCTATTTAGCCGACCCGGAACTGCACCCTCCCTTTTTGTGCCTGTTGGTGTCGGGGGGGCATACCAGTTTAGTCGCCGTGCGGGACGGGCAGACCTACGACCCCTTGGGAGAAACCCATGACGATGCGGTGGGGGAAGCCTTTGACAAAGTGGCTCGCCTGTTGGGGTTGGGCTATCCGGGGGGGCCAGCGATTGACCGTTTGGCGCAAACCGGGAATCCCCATGCCTTTGCCTTACCCGAAGGGAAAATTTCCCTGCCGGGGGGTGGAGTCCATCCCTACGATATGAGTTTTAGTGGCCTCAAAACGGCGGTACGGCGGTTGGTTGAGCAGTTGCCCCCACCATTACCCGTTGCGGATTTGGCGGCGAGTTTTCAGTACACTGTTGTCCAAGCGTTAACCCGGCGAGCGATTCGCTGTGCGGTGGATCAGGGGTTAACCACCTTAGTCGTAGCCGGGGGTGTGGCGGCCAACCGGGAACTGCGGCAAACCATGACATCAGCGGCACAACGTGCCGGGATTCGGGTGATTGTCCCACCGATGAAGTACTGCACCGATAATGCGGCCATGATTGGCTGTGCAGGCGTACTGCGGTTAACCCAGGGGCAAGTTTCTCCCCTCACTCTCACCAGTCAGTCCCGGCTGGCATTAACAGAAGTCAGTACGTTATACAGCTAGATTGGCATTGCTACCGATGGCCAGGAACCACACCGGGGCTACGACCCTTGTTCTCAAAAGGGATTACTATAGCAGTCTTTTTGCATGGGAAACAAGGGTCGCAGGGCGTAACCCCGTTTTGGTTTTCTCCCCTCTCCCGTTCTGGGAGAGGGCAGACGGGAACGAGGCATCACTTCCGTTGTGATCTCATTGATGATTGCTATATCAATCTACGCTCTCAAAAATTGCTAATAAACGGTCGCAGGGGCGCAGCCCCCGACGTTGGTTCTCCGTAATTTCTGGATTCTATAGCAGTCTTTTTGCATGGGAAACAAGGGTCGCAGGGCGTAACCCCGTTTTGGTTTTCTCCCCTCTCCCGTTCT
>JAUQVQ010000144.1:0-4684 GCA_039794725.1 Gloeomargarita sp. HHBFW_bins_162 | reverse complement strand
TTACCCAAGCCACCGTTCGGGCGCAAACCAGCGGCCTCGTCAAGGAAATTTTGGTGCAACCGGGGGATGCGGTACGAGCGGGACAGACCCTAGTGATTTTAGATAACAGCGACCAAGCCCTGGCACTGGCTCAAGCCCAAGCCCGTCTCGCGGAAGAACGCAGTGCCCTGGCTCGCCTCGAAGTCGGCACCCGCCCGGAAATTATCGCCCAACGGCAAGCCGAACTCACTGCCGCCCAAGCCCAGGAACGAGAAGCTCAAGACCAGCTCGAGCGCAACACCCAGCTTGTTAAAGAAGGCGCCATCGCCGAACGCACCCTAGTGGAAACCCGTACCGCCCTCGAAGCCGCCCGGAGTAGTCGCCTGCGTGCCCAAGCCGCCTTGGCCGAAGCCCAGGCCGGAGCCACTCGGGAAGAACGGGACACGCAACGGGCACGCGTGGCCACCGCCCAAGCTCTGGTGCAACAGTTAGAATTACAAAAGCAACGCACTCGCATTACCGCCCTAAGCAATGGTGTTGTTCAGAATCGGGTTGTGAGTGTCGGCAGTTTCGTACAGAGCGGCGACCCAGTGGTGACGCTGGTGAATGCCAATGAGTTGGATATTTTTTTGGAACT
This sequence comes from Gloeomargarita sp. HHBFW_bins_162, assembly GCA_039794725.1. Classification (GTDB taxonomy): domain Bacteria; phylum Cyanobacteriota; class Cyanobacteriia; order Gloeomargaritales; family Gloeomargaritaceae; genus Gloeomargarita. Next base: position 4,068 of record JAUQVQ010000144.1, on the reverse strand, counting down.
TCCCGAAACCTTGGCCGGGCAAATCCGTCCGGGGCAAACCGTTACCCTCACCAGCCGCAGTCTCCCCGGTTGGCAAGCCACTGCCCCCATTAGCGCCGTGATTCCCGCCACTGACCCCAGTTCCCGCCGCAACCAGGCCCGTCTCCGCCTGAGCAATCCCCCCACCGGGTTACTGCCAGGGATGGCTGTCCAAGCCGAATTAGCTATGAGTGATAACGTGGCGGGGTTAATCATCCCGCGGGATGCCCTTACCCGTCGCAATCAGGAATGGTTTGTCTTTACCATCCAAGACGGTGACCCACCCCAAGCCCAAGCCCTGAAAGTGGAATTGGTGACGGATATGGGGATGCAGGTGGTAATTCGTCATCCCAAACTACGCCCCGGTCAAAAAATTGTCCTGCGGGGAGGGGATGGACTGCGGGATCAATCGCCGGTGAAAATTGTCAATCCGTCCGGGTAAATTTCAACCCTGCCTATCCACAATGCAGAGCAGGCTAAATTGCAGAAATTACCCAGAACCAGAGACGAGGGCAACGCCTGCAACCGCTCATTGCTAATTTATCCAGGTGCCCTCTTCATGGTAAGATACCTATAAAATTGCTAAAAAAATAAATCAAGATGACATTATGAGGGATTATCAGCTTTCCTTTATCAGCAATCAAGACATTTACAATCATGTTAAATTAACTGTAGAAAAATATAAATTCCAAATTGACTTAGCTGAGTTTTTCAAAAATCTACCTGACCCTATCAAACTAACTTTTGATACCAGAGTTTATCAGAGAGAAATCGAATTGGTGATTGAAAGTGAGGTTTTACGTCAAATTGATAAATCTAATACCAATCATATTGGCTATTTTCACCAAAATATATTTAGATATATTGGCGAAGGATGGGAGGTTCCAGACCAAGGTTATGACCTCATCAATGGCGAACTTCAGTATTTTATCGAAATCAAGAATAAACATAATACGATGAATTCTTCATCAGCGCAAAAAACCTATATGCGAATGCAAAACACTTTACTGAGCAACCCCAATGCTACCTGTATGCTTGTCGAAGTGATCGCCAGAAAAAGCCAAAATACTCCATGGCGAATAAGCCTTGATCATCAATCAGTCTCAAATGAAAGGATACGACGAGTTTCTATGGATAAATTTTATGAGTTAGTGACCGGTGATCCGCTTGCCTTCAAAAAATTGTGTGAAAAACTACCAAGGATCATCCAAGATGTTGTAGAAGATGGTAACTCTCCAGCCGATGCGAATTCTGTAGTCAGACAACTTAAGGATATTGATTCAAATCTTTTGAAGAGTATTTACTTAATCTCTTTTAGAACCTATGAAGGATTCGACAACTTCAATGTTTAACCCAGAACTCATCTCGGCAGAATTACTAGCAGATATTGTTTCCGTATCCAAATCCACATTGCTTAAGTGGGAAAAAAATGGCCGATTGCAACCGATTTTAGACCCTGTCAATCAAAAGAAATTTTACCCTATCTTCCAACTTAGGCAGTTTGCTGAAATCAGAAGCATGATGGAGAGTAATTGGGAGCAGGAGACAAAAATAAAACCAGTTAGAGATTATTTAGCTGTAGAACTTTTTGCTGGGGCAGGTGGACTTGCTCTCGGATTAGAAAAGGCTGGATTTACAACCGTTGCCTTAAATGAAATAGATAAGGATGCTTGTCAGACACTGCGCCGTAATCGCCCTCATTGGCAGGTCATACAAGGGGATGTTAAAAATATGGACTTTACTCCGTTTCAAAATATTGATTTAGTATCGGGCGGATTTCCCTGTCAAGCCTTCTCGTATGCTGGGGAAAAATTAGGTTTTGAAGATGCCCGAGGCACACTATTTTTTGAATTTGCACGAGCGATTAAAGAAATGCAACCCAAGGTATTTTTAGCTGAGAATGTTCGGGGTTTATTGAGCCATGACAAAGGGAGAACATTAGAGGCGATTTCATCAATTATTTTTGATTTGGGCTATACATTAATTGAACCCCAAGTATTAAAGGCACTATTCTATCGAGTACCACAGAAACGAGAGCGTCTATTTCTTGTAGGGATTAGGCATGATCTGGTGAAATTTGCGACATTTAAGTGGCCTTCACCCTACTACCGAATACTCACCTTAAGAGACGCCTTAAAAGCGGGTGAACTATACGACACAGATGTGCCCCCTTCCCCTGGTCAAACCTACCCCCCAAAAAAACAAGAAATTTTATCTCATGTACCCCCAGGCGGCTACTGGCGAGACCTACCGGCTGATCTGCAACGAGAGTATATGTTGGGGAGTTATTTCTTGGGTGGTGGTAAGACGGGGATGGCTCGCCGTTTATCCTGGGATGAACCAAGTTTGACGCTTACCTGTGCCCCGGCTCAAAAACAAACAGAACGCTGTCATCCCTCTGAAACCCGACCCTTAACCGTGCGTGAATACGCCCGCATTCAAACCTTCCCCGACGACTGGCAATTTGCCGGTTCTCTCCATAGCCAATATCGGCAGATTGGGAATGCTGTACCGGTGAATTTGGCCTGTGCCGTGGGGAGGAGCATGGTGGCCTTATTAAATAGTATTTCTGCCCAAGTGGAGTTGAGTCAGGATGTTTCCGCTGTCACCAATCAAATCAAACCTCGTCAATTAACTCTACTATAGCAATCCTAAATTATTTGAGCGCAAATAAATTTGAGAGAACCAGATACGGGGGCGGTGACCCTGCGACCCTTGTTGCAAACCTAAAAAGGATTGCTTACAGACACATATCTGTAAAATGTTTCAACAAATTACGAATTAGTGCTTACAGGGTGACACTCCTCTCTTCTATGGCAATCTCGTTTCAATTTAGGGCACCTCTATTTATTCAAGCGGGCAGAGAATTTCTGAGTGAGAACGCAGAGATGATGGGGAACTAGAGGCGGAGGGTGCGACCGCTAATTCATAATTTTTAGAGGTGCCCTTTAGAACAAAGGTTATAGGGGTACTGCTCCCGTTCATAATTCTTTTTCTCCCATCCTTTGGGAATCGCTATCTATTCAAGCCTCTACAGAATAGACCTCTTGCGTCAATGTTAATAACTCAACTCTAAACCCTGGAACAAATCAAGGTTTCTTGGCTTGGGATCGTAGGGGCGTAAGCCCCCGTTTAGGATTTTCTCCCCTCTTCCATCAAGGGAGAGGAGTCGGGGGTGAATATAACAATTTAAGAATCATGCAAGAGGTTCAATCTCTTAGGGAGAATCCAGAAATTACCCAGAACCAGGGACGAGGGCAACGCCTGCGGCGCACTGCGTGGACTGCTAATTGACAATTTTTAGAAGTGCCCTTGTGCAATACACTGCAAAGTGTTTTATAACCAAACTGTGACTAATTGGGGGAAGAAAATCAACAACCCCAACAGAAGTAACTGCACCCCAACAAACGGAATCACTCCCCGATAAATTTGCCCCGTTGTTACCGTTGGGGGAGCCACACTTTTGAGATAAAATAAGGCAAATCCAAAGGGCGGTGTGAGAAATGAAGTTTGTAAATTTGCGCCCAGTAATACCCCAAACCACACCAAATCCGTCCCCAACTGTTGCGCCGCCGGAATGAGCAAAGGCACGACAATAAAGGCAATTTCAAAAAAATCAATAAAAAACCCCAAAATAAACACCAACCCCATACTAAACAGCAAAAATCCCGCCCGTCCCCCCGGTAAATTTGCCAGCAGGTTATACACAAATTCATCCCCATGCACGCCCCGAAACACCAAACTAAACGCCGTTGACCCGATCAAAATCATCATCACTAAACTCGTCGTCTGCACCGTCGTTTCACAGGCGCGCCACCCCACCGCCCAGGAAAGTTTCCCTTCCCACCACGCCAAAATCGTCGCCCCCACACAGCCCACCGCCCCCGCCTCCGTTGGTGTCGCAATCCCGAAAAAAATACTCCCCAACACCAGCAACACCAAAATCAACGGGGGTAACACCGCCCGCAGGACATTCACCAGCGGTTCTTTCGGTAAATCCGTCAACGCCGGTGCTAGATTGGGGCGCAGATAAGCCAGAACAAGCGTATA
>JAUQVQ010000143.1:0-4684 GCA_039794725.1 Gloeomargarita sp. HHBFW_bins_162 | reverse complement strand
CTCGGAGAGTGGTGGCGGGGACGGGAAGCGGAGGTTTTTGGCGACCTATGACCAGCTACCGGGCGGAAATTTGTATTACCCTCAAACCCTCAGTCCTTGACCCGGCGGGCACGGCCATTACCAAAGGATTGCAACAACAGCAGTACCCCGGTGTGCAGGCGGTACGCATTGGTAAGTACATTGAACTAACATTAACCGCATCTGATGCCCAGGAAGCTCAGGCGCACGTGGAACGAATATGCCAAGAAGTCCTGACCAACCCGGTGATTGAAACCTACCGATTTCGGGTGGAGGCGGGGACGTGAACTGCGGCATTGTGGTGTTTCCGGGGTCGAATTGTGACCGGGATATGGCCTGGGTGACGGAGCGGCTGTTGGGGTTGCCCACCCGCTGGATTTGGCATCAGGAGACGGAGGTGGGGGATGTGGATTTGGTGATTTTGCCGGGGGGGTTTAGCTACGGGGACTACCTGCGTTGCGGGGTGCTGGCTCGCTTTTCGCCGGTGATGCAGGCGGTTGTCCGCCACGCTCAGGCGGGTAAGTGGGTGTTGGGGGTGTGCAATGGGTTTCAAATTTTGACCGAGGTGGGGTTACTGCCGGGAACGTTGATGCGCAATCGGGATTTACAATTCATCTGCGACCAAGTGCCGGTGCGGGTGGAGCGGACGGATTTGCCCTGGACGTGCCGATACAGCTTACACCAGGTGTTAACCCTGCCGATTGCGCACGGGGAGGGGTGTTATTATGCGGAACCGGCGGTGCTTCAGCAATTAGAACAGCAAAGACAGATTGTGTTTCGTTACGTCGCCCCCAATCCCAACGGTTCGGTGGCGGATATTGCCGGGATTTGCAATCCCCAGGGGAATGTCTTGGGCATGATGCCACACCCGGAGCGCGCCAGTGATGGGGACGTGGGGGGAACGGACGGGCTGGGGCTGTTTCAGGGGTTGTTGGCGTGGTATGGTAAGGATGCCTCTTACCGTGAGGTTCTATGAACGCAGAGGAACTGTTAGAACGGTATCGCACCGGGGAACGGGAGTTCATCGGTCAGGATTTGCAGGGGGTGGATTTGTATAAGGCGACCCTCAACGGGATCAACCTCAGCGAAGCCAATTTGACCGGAGCGGATTTGAGCGGGGCAAAACTCACGGGTGCCTACTTGGCGGGAGCTAATTTGACCCAGGCGAAGCTGAAACAGGCGGTTCTGCGGGAGGCGGATTTGAGCGATTGTCTGTTGGTGGGAGCCACTTTGGTGCAGGCGAAATTGTTGGGGGCGGTGTTGGCGGGGGCAAATTTATCCCAGGCGGATTTGAGTGGGGCGAATCTGAGTCGAGCGGATTTGAGTGGGGCGGTGGTCATCCAGGGGGATTTGACCAGCGCCAATCTAACCGGAGCTTATCTGCACCGCTTGGATGGTCGGGAAGCCAATTTCTGGCAGGCGGATTTGTGTGGTGCCATTTTGCGGGAAGCGAATCTCGCCCAGGCCAGTTTGCGGGAGGCCGACCTCTCCCGTGCCATTTTGCGGCTGGCGAATCTGGAAGGAGCCAACCTCAAAGGTGCCAGTTTGAACGGCGCCGTCCTCCAAGGAGCTAATTTGCGCTCTGCCTACCTGGTGGAAGCCGATTGGCAACGAGCCATTTTAACCGATGTGCAGTTGACCGGCGCCACGCTTCCCAATGGAGCGGTCATGGATGCGGCTTAGACGGTGGTGCCACTCAGTTCCCGGGGTTGGGTGGACTCGTGGGTACTCAGTTGGATCAGTTCAATTTTGTAGCCGGTGGGGTCTTCCACAAAGGCAATGACCGTTGAACCGTGCTTCATCGGCCCCGGCTCCCGTACCACCTTGCCCCCTTTCGCTTTAATTTGTTCACACGTTGTATAAATATCATCTACCCCCAAAGCAATGTGGCCGAAGGCATCGCCCAGGGTATAGTCCGTGCGTCCCCAGTTATAGGTCAGTTCAATAACCGTGTGATTGGCCTCATCCCCATACCCCACAAACGCCAGGGTAAATTCGCCTCCTGGGTAATCCTGCCGCCGGAGCAGGGTCATCCCCAAAACCTCACAGTAAAAGTGCAACGAAGCCTCGAGGTCGGCCACTCTCAGCATGGTGTGTAAGATGCGCATGGTGATTCCTCGCTGGACAGTTCACCCCCATTATGACCTCAGAAGGGCAGGACGGCCAGGAGTTGCGCCGCTCCCAGCGGGGGGGTACCCCAGGCCGACAGGACAATACAGCGGTCCTGCGCAGTTAAGGGCGGCGGGGGAGGGGGAGCAGGCGCAAATTCCACCACTGCCAACAGCCGCAACATGGCCTCCAAATGTCCCAACCCCCGCCCCATCGCGGTGCGTTCCTGGGGCGTGACCAAAGCGACCGGATACCCCCGGTGCAGGAGTTCCTGGGCCAACCCCGCACACAGACTCACCCCTTGCTCTTGCCGCTGCGGTGCCATGTCTGGGGTGGCCACGGCGTAAAAGTAGAGGGTTAACGCCTCGCTGTCCTGGCGTTCCAAATCCCGTAGTAACCAGGTATCCCGGCGGGCTGAGGCTTTCCAGTGAATCCGGCGGGCATCATCCCCCGTGCGAAAGTCCCGTAACGAGAGAAATTCCCCCTCTCCCCCGGCCTGCACCTGCGGACGACTCCCCTGCCCCACCAACGCCAGAAAACTTAAATGCGGCGGTTGCCCCAAAGCGGGATACACCAACACCGACACCGGCTCGCGGAGCACCCGAACCTTGCAAAACAGATCAAAGGGAAACCGGGTGCTGATTTCATAGCCCTCAATCGTCCACCACCCCCGCCGGGGAAACGTCAACCGGTAACTCACCTGGGCGGTGCGGCGGGCATCCACCTTCAAAAAATAATTGGCCGGGGCGGTCAGGCCAGCGATCCGGTCGGTAATCGTCACCGAAAAGGTGGGAATCCGGCGTTTGCGATTATGGAGCTTCAGCGTCACCAGAGTGGGCGTACCGGCAAAAATCTGGGGGGAAAACACCCGCTCCACCACCAGCCCCTTCATCACCTCCTCCGACAACACCCCACTGGCAATCATCAAGCTCAGCAACATCCCAAACAGGAGATAGAGTAGGTTGTTGCCCGTGTTGAACGCCCCGATACTCACCAGAACCGTTATGCCCGTAAAAATGGCTCCTATCCGGGTAAAGGTAAACCGGCGGGGGAGATTATTAAACCACCGGTTCATGTGCATAAGGGTACCTCTAGTAGACCTCTTGCGTAAATGTTAATAACTCAACTCTAAACCCTTGAACCAATCCAGGTTTCTTGGCTTGGGATTTTCTCCCCTCTCCCTTGATGAGAAAGGGGTCGGGGGTGAGGGTAAATATAAATCATGCCTAAAAGATGCGAGAACAAAGAAGCGAGAAAGAACCAAATACGGGGGTAACGCCCCTGCGACCCTTGTTGCCAATTCAAAAGGGATGGCTCTAGTGATGCAAACGGGCAGAAAATTTCTGAGTGAAAATGCCGAGATTAGCCAGAACCGGCGGCGGGGGGTGCCCCCCTGCGACCGCTAATTGACAATTGTTAGAGGTGCCCATAATGATAGAGCTATTTCTTTTTAGCGGGTTTAGTCGGTTTGGGCTTGGCGGCTTTGGCATCCGTACCGGCAGTTTTCTCCCCCGCTTTGGGTTTGGCACCGGCAGTCGTGGGCTTGCTGTACTTACGCATAAAGCGTTCCACCCGCCCTTCCGTATCAATGATTTTCTGGGTGCCGGTGTAGAAAGGATGGTTACCCGACCAAATATCCACGTGTAACTGGGGTTTGGTAGAACCGACCGTCATCACCACCTCACCGTTACAAAAAACCTTGGCTTCCGGGTACCATTCGGGGTGAATTCCTGGCTTGGGCATGGCGTACTCCTGTAGGTAATGGATACGTTAACGCTTGGAGTATTGGGGAGCCTTGCGGGCTTTGCGTAACCCATACTTGCGCCGCTCCTTGGCCCGGGGGTCACGGGTGAGATAACCTTCCGCCTTCAGGGGTTGCCGGTTTTCCGGGTCAAGCTCACACAGGGCGCGCGCCACCCCCAAACAAATCGCCTCCGCCTGGCCGGTTAACCCCCCACCGTGCGCATTCACCAAAATATCGTATTCATTCTCTAACCCGAGGGTTTCCAGGGGAGCCTTCACCGCCAACAAATAGGCCGGAATCGCCTGCAAATACTCCTGCCCATCCCGGTCGTTGATGGTGATTTTCCCTTCCCCCGGACAAAGCCGCACCCGCGCCACCGCCGTTTTGCGCCGCCCCGTCCCCCAGTAGGTCACCCGCTCTGCCATGTTAGACCGCCTCCAATTGCATCACTTTGGGTTGTTGCGCCTCGTGGGGATGGGTGGGTCCTGCATAAACCCGCAATTTGGTAAATAACGTCCGTCCCAGCCGATTTTTGGGCAACATCCCCCGCACCGCCTCCTCAATGATCCGTTCGGGAATCCGGGCATTGACCTGGGCAAAGGTTTCCACCTTCATCCCCCCCGGTCGCCCGGAGTGCCGCCGATACAACTTCTGGGAACGTTTTTTACCGGTTACCTCCACATCCTTAGCATTCACCACAATCACATAATCGCCCGTATCCAGAAACGGGGTATAAATAGGCTTATTCTTCCCCCGCAAAACCCGTGCCACCGCCGTTGCCAATCGCCCCAACCGTTGCCCTTTGGCATCAAC
>JAUQVQ010000142.1:0-4687 GCA_039794725.1 Gloeomargarita sp. HHBFW_bins_162 | reverse complement strand
GACTAGTTACAGTGTTGTTTGTAATAACTAAACCACTTGCAGTAATGCCATTCACCGTGACGGGTGCACGGAAATTGGAATTTTCTCTGGGGCGAATGTGAATACCATTATCCACCACATTACTAATCGTATTGCCGCTGATAACAGCCGCCACATTATTGCTCCCCACACCCCCAAAACTAATCGCTTTATCGGGAAATTGGCTAATACTATTATTCACAATTTGGGCAATCGCCTTAGCTCCGGTGCCAAAGTTAAAATCAATCCCATCGGCGCCGCCGGTTGCTCCCGGTGCCGTGACCGTATTCCCCGTCACCAGATAATTCCCAAACGCAGAACCGCTACAGGCCGTAAAGGGTGCCCCAGACCGACAAAGATTAATCTCAATCCCATCTACTTCGGTTGCCCCAGGGGGAACCGCAACGGTATTGCCCTGAATCGTAGCGTTAATCGTACCTTGGAAGTTATAGACAAAAATGGCACCATTGAAGTCGGCAAATGCCCCCGTATTGGTGCGGGTGCCGGTTACTGTATTACTCAAAATTTGGGCATTCCCCGTAACGTTTTCGAGGTAAATTCCTTCCCCCAGTGCATTATTGACCGTGTTGCTCAGAATGCGGACATTTTCTGCGCCCACGGCTACGATGCCCCGCCGACCGGGTGTACCGCCGACCGGGAGAGGATCAACGACCTGCACGTTCAATCCCGCCAAGGTGGTGTTGCTATTTAATGTCACCACCCCCTGACCATTGGTTAAATCCGTGCCAAATGTCCCTTGCACCAAAGGGCGCACATCACCTGGAACGGCTGGAATGGTCACATCACGTACAGGATTAAACCGGGTGCGTACTGGCAATGTATAGTCCACCGCACTGGAAAACACCTGTGTTCCTCGGGGAACTGTAAACGGGGTTAACCCGGTATTTGTGCCAGGGCGCACATAAACTAACGCATTTTTCGCTCCAGCCGCCGCATTCATCGCCGGTTGAATCGTGCCAAAAGGGGACTCTGCCGTTCCATCCCCACTTGCCCCCACCAACACATGAAACACCTCGTAGGGATGTCCATCGGGAGCAAGCGCCACCACATCTTCCCGAATGCGCTGATTTTCAATCGTGATGCTGTTGCGCCGAGAAACGGGACTGCCTAACCGTTGGATAAAGTTACTCGACTCTAAGGGCAATGAAGGAGCCGGTGGCGTTGGCAGATCGCCCTCGGCTTGGGCGACTAACATCCCTTGAGCCATGGCCGTTTGGGGGACAGAGCGTTTTTGCCCCAACAGTTCAGCAACGTTAATCCCAACCGTGAAGAGAGCCTGCGTACCAAATAGACCATCATACTGGACGGCTAAACCCATTGAAATTATCTCCCGCACAATCTGGAGGCCACCCCGAATCCCCAACGCATTTTCACTCCGCTCCGCCGTGAGGTAGTATCCCCCTAAAAAAGGGCGTAAATAGCCTCGTTCATTGAGTAGAATTACCCGACCCAATTCCACATCAAAACCGGCCATCGCCGCATCAAAAAAATTCACCGCATCCAGAAATAACCGATTGCCCCGAAACGGCACACTCGCCAATCCCAATAGCTGTTCACCCGTTTGATTACGAGCCGTCCCCACTGGGATATACCCATTGAGACTCACATTCCATAAATCAATTGCTGTTTCAAATCCCAACCCAATTTGATTATAAAAATTATTATTCAAACCCCGGCCATCCCAACTAATGTATCCCCCGAATAAACGCCGTTTATCTAAATCATACGCCCGATGCCCCAGGATAAAATTACCACCCAAATTGCCATCATCAAATACGTTAAAATTCGGGGCGATATAGGTTACGTGACCAGGACGTTGCCAAATCGGAAAAAATGATTCAATGCTGGTGAACCCAACGGTACCCCCTGACTGGTTGGTGTAGCGTAGTCCAGCAGATGGTAAAAATCGTATGCTTTGTAGTTTCTCTTGAGCTTGAACTAGAGGTGCCCACAAACTAAGGAAGGCCAGACTAAACGCAAGACTCCTCAGCAACATACGTTTTAGCCGCTCAACTCACACCGCCTGCATACAGTATTCCACACTTTTATTCTTCATAAGTTTATAAAAAGTTTATTCTTAAATTAAGAATAGGTTAAAAAAACACATATAGGGTACCTCTAAAAATTGTGAATTAGCGGTCGCAGGGGCGCAGTTCTCGGTCATTCGGGAGTTCTAGCAAGAGAATTTTCCCTTAGCTTTAGGGAACCTCTATTAATTCATGATTAGCGGTCGCAGGGGCGTTGCCCCCGTCTCTGGTTCTGCATTATCTGGGCATTCTGGCAATAGAACTTTTCCTTTGCTTCAATAAATAGAGGTGTCCTTTAATAAATATAGCCATCCCTTTTGAATTGGCAACAAGGGTCGCAGGGGCGTTGCCCCCGTATTTGGTTCTTTCTTTCTTCTTTGTTCTCGAATCTTTTTGGGAACGGTAGTTTCTGTCAGAAAAGCACCTGATGAGCATCTTGAGATTACGGGGAACCAGGGGCGGGGGTACCCTCTACTTCCTTCAGAGTTTTGTTCCATTTTTAGTTAGGATTGCTATAGAGGTGCCCACACGATGTACCTGCGGCAAACTATTCTGATTGAGTCATGCCATAGCGATTATTCAGGGCAAAACGGGCTTGTTCTCGGTCGTCAAAGTGAATTTTCGTTGTGCCCAAAATTTGATAATCCTCATGGCCTTTCCCCGCAATCATGACCCCATCCCCCGGTTTTGCCATCTGGATCGCTTGGTGAATCGCCGCCGCTCGCTCCGGTACTGTTATCGGTTGATGGGGAATCCCAGCCAAAATATCCTGGATAATCTGCTGGGGGTCTTCCGTGCGGGGATTATCCGACGTGACCACCACCACATCCGCCAAATCAGCGGCGATCCTGCCCATCTGCGGGCGTTTACTGCGGTCGCGATCCCCCCCACACCCAAACACACAAATCAGTCGCCCGGCCACAAAAGGCCGCAATGCCCGCAAACAATTCTCCAAGCCATCGGGAGTATGGGCATAGTCCACCACCACCGTAATATCCTGTTCCGGGCAAACCTGCACCCGTTCCATCCGCCCCGGCACCCCCGGAAACTGCGGCAAAACCCTAACCACCGCCTCCACATCCACACCCAAATGCAATGCGGCTCCCACAGCGGCCAAGGTGTTACTCAAGTTAAATTGCCCCATCAGCGGTATGGTGAACTCCTGACGACCCAACGGAGTGATGACCTGGGCACAAATCCCCTGAGCCGTGTACTGCACTTGGTCAATGGTAATATCGGCCGGTTGCCCCGTCGCACTGTAGCTCCACACGGGCGTCTCCAGTTGGTGCAACCCATGCAGTAACCGCTGGCCGTAAGGGTCATCCCCATTGACAATCGCCCGCCCCCTCAGCAAGTTGGGCTCAAACAAAAGTGCCTTCGCCCGAAAATAGTTTTCCATCGTCAAGTGAAAATCCAAATGATCCTGGGTAAGGTTGGTAAAAATTGCCACATCGTACTGACACCCGGCCACCCGTCCCTGCGCCAGAGCGTGGGAACTCACCTCCATCACGGCAAACTGACATCCCGCCTGCACCGCTTGCGCCAAATCCGCCTGTAGTGCCACCGCCAAGGGGGTCGTATGGGTAGCCGTTTGTTGGTATCCCGGCCAGCGATTGTACAGCGTCCCCAACAGAGCTGTATTCCCTAGCGTCTGGTGCAGGAGAAATTCCAGCAGATGGCTTGTGGTGGTTTTCCCATTGGTGCCCGTGACTCCCGCCAGGCGCAAATGCTGACGGGGATAGCCATAAAACGCCGCCGCCAATTCCCCACACGCCTGAGTAATTTCTGACACCGGCAACACCTGGGGGGGTAAATCCGGGCGGGGACTGACCAGCGCCAGCAACGCTCCATTGGCCAATGCCTGCGGCCAAAAATCCCCCCCATCCACCTGCGTACCGGGCAAACCCACAAACACCATCCCCGGTTGACAATGGCGCGAATCACAGCTAATTCCCGTCACCGGCTGGGCAAAGAGGGGATTTTGCCAGTCCACAGGGGGTAAATAAGCACGAATGGAAGTTAACAAATCACCCAGATTCATCGAATTGGATCACCCGTTATGGTTATTGCACTTAGGATAAACCAGGTTGTTTGCTTTGGTGTAATGGGCACCTTTATTAGACCTCTTGCGTCAATGTTAATTTAATAACTCAAGGACACCTCTATTTAGGGAACCTCTATTTATTCAATCGGGCAAAGAATCCCTTAGCGAGAATGCAGAGATTACAGAGAACCAGAGACGGGGGCTGCACCCCTGCGACCGCTAATTCGCAATTTTTAGAGGTGCCCTTTATTCAATCAGGAAAAGAATCTCTCGGCTAGAATCCAGAAATTACAGAGAACCAGAGACGGGGGGTGCCCCCCTGCGACCGCTGACTTTGGATTATATAGAGGTTCCCGCAACTCTAAACCCTGGAACAAATCCAGGTTTCTTGGCTTGGGATTTTCTCCCCTCTGGGGGTCGGGGGTGAGGGTAAATATAACCATTTAAGAATTATGCAAGAGGTCTATTAAAGCCAAGGGGAGATTCTCTTGCCAAAACGCCCGAATTACGGAGAACCAGAGACGGGGGCTGCGCCCCTGCGACCACTAATTGATAATTTTTAGAAGTGCCCTTTATT
>JAUQVQ010000141.1:0-4709 GCA_039794725.1 Gloeomargarita sp. HHBFW_bins_162 | reverse complement strand
TGGGTGACAGCGCAGGGTCAACCCGCCTACCGGGCGAAACAATTGCATCAATGGCTCTACCAACGGGGGGTGCGCCAGTTTCAGGACATTACCGTATTCCCCAAATCCTGGCGGGAACAGGTGCAACCGGAACTGGGACGCTCACAGATCGCCAAGCGGTTTGTGGCTCAGGATGGAACGGTAAAGTACTTATTACAATTGCAGGACGGCAATCTGATTGAAACGGTGGGGATTCCCAGTGCGGAGCGGTTGACGGTGTGTGTTTCGTCCCAGGTGGGATGTCCGATGGCCTGTGATTTTTGTGCGACAGGAAAACAGGGATTTACCCGTAATTTGGCAGTCCACGAAATTTTAGACCAGGTGCTTACGGTACAAACAGATATGGCTCGGCGGGTATCACACATTGTCTTTATGGGGATGGGGGAACCGTTATTAAATTTAGATGCAGTTATTACTACAATTCAGCGGCTGAATCAAGACTGTGGCATTTCCCAACGGGCGATCACGATTTCAACGGTAGGTGTCCCTCATCAGATTGAACGGTTAGCGCAGGCCAATTTACACAGTACCCTGGCCGTGAGTTTGCACGCTCCCACGCAGGCGTTACGTCAGCAGTTGATTCCCAGTGGTCGTCATTACTCGCTCACACAATTACTCGCCGATTGTCGCCATTATGTCGAGCGAACCAAACGGCGGGTGAGTTTTGAATACACCTTGTTGGCGGGGGTGAATGATACACCGGAATTAGCGCATCAATTGGCACACCTATTGCGGGGGTGGCAAAGTCATGTGAATTTGATCCCCTACAATCCCATCAGTGATGCGCCCTACGCACGCCCCCGCCTGGAACAGATTCAGCGGTTCCAAAAGATTCTCGCATCCTATCACATTGCCGTAACCGTGCGGCAAACACGAGGATTGGATCAGCACGCCGCCTGTGGTCAACTGCGGACGCTGGCTATCCCTGACTAGGGTAAGGTTGTCACTTGAAAATATAGCAATCCGAAAAGATTCGAGAACAAAGAAGCGAGAAAGAACCAAATATGGGGACAACGCCCCTGCGACTATTGTTGCCAATTCAAGCTCTATTCACCCTCACCCCCGACCCCTCTCCCATCAAGGGAGAGGGGAGAAAAGCCCAAGTCAAGAAACCTTGATTTGTTCAAGGGTTTAGAGTTGAGCTATTAACTCTAATGCTGGAGAACTAATGCGGGGCTACGCCCTGCGCCCCAGATCGGGTCAGCCTATAACGGCGGATACAACCGTATGCCCTTTCAGAGGGAGCGTTGCCCCACCTGCGACCACACCCGCACCGGTAACCCCCATACATAAATGAAGCCCTCCGCCGCCCGATGATCAAAGGCATCCTCTGCGGTGTAGGTGGCTAAATCCGGGTCGTAGAGGGAGTAGGGGGATTGCCGCCCCACCACCGTCGCCGTACCTTTAAATAACTTCAGCCGGATGACCCCCGTGACCCGCTGTTGGGTGTGCTGAATGAAGGCATCCAAGGCCGACTTGAGGGGGCTAAACCACAACCCGTTGTAAACCAACTGGGCATAGGTGTCCTCAATCCCCCGTTTGTACTGCGTCACATCCTTGGGCAGGGTCATGCTTTCCAGGGCTTGGTGGGCTGTAATGAGTACCGACAATCCCGGTACTTCGTAAATCTCCCGGGACTTGATCCCCACCAGGCGGTTTTCCATCATGTCAATCCGTCCCACCCCGTGCCGCCCCGCCAGCAGGTTCAATTGCTCCAGGATCGTTACTGCGGGTAAATGCTCCCCGTTCACGGCCACCGCTTGCCCCTGGTGAAATTCCACCGTGACGTACTCCGGTTTGTCGGGGGCTTGTTCGACCGAATGGGTGAGAGTATAAATTTCTTCCGGCGGCTCAAACCAGGGGTCTTCCAGTGGGCCAGCCTCAATACTTTGTCCCAATAAATTACTGTCAATGCTGTAGGGCGAAGATTTTTTCACCGGAAACGTCAGCCCAAACCGCTCGCCGTAGGCCATCGTTTGCTCCCGGCTCATACCCCATTCCCGTGCCGGTGCCAGGACTTTCAACCGGGGATTCAAGGCAGCAATGGATACGTCAAAGCGCACCTGGTCATTGCCCTTGCCGGTACACCCGTGCGCCACCCCATCGGCTCCGTACTCCTGAGCCACCTCGACCAAGAGTTTGGCGATCAATGGACGGGCTAGGGCGGTCGAAAGGGGATAACGACCCTCGTACAGGGCATTGGCTCGAATCGCTGGCCAGGCATAATCCCGCACAAACTCCGCCCGCACATCCTTGACAAGAGATACCGAAGCCCCGGCGGTCAAGGCTTTGGTACGGATGGCTTCCAATTCCTGTTGCCGCCGGGTCTCCGTTTCCGGCGATTCCGCAGTGGCTAAACTCACCCCCTGTCCCAAATCCACCGCCAGGGTAATCACCTCCTGCACCCCCCACTCGTGGCGTAAGTACGGAATACATACCGTTGTATCCACCCCGCCCGAATAGGCCAAAACCACCTTGTTTGCCCGTCCCATCGCCTCTGCTCCTGCCCTGCTTAAAACCCTGAGACTACTACCATACGACACTTTGACCGGGAACACCAGGTAATCGCATTTAACCCACATTATTGAGAATAAGTATAGACTAAGTAAATAGACCGATAGCGGCGACGGCGATGTTTGCCGGTCACTTGTTGCAAATTACTAGTAAATCTTATTTGTTTTGGGGTCATTTATTGCCATTTTTTCAGAAAATCCCCCGGGAGAAAGCGTTGGTCTTTCTCCATAAATTGCCGAGTTACAAGTGATTTAATTGCTTTTTTTATTCATCTAGTCCCAATTCAGTCGCCAAAACCACCCGATTTCATTTACAGAATTTTGTTGACAATGCCACTGCTGTCTGTTAATTTAAGAAAGTGAGATGTTGCTTTAGTTATTCATCTGAGCGAGGTATTTCCATGACGGCAACTCTGGTACGTTCTTTTGGGGAGATGGCTCCCAATGCGATTGGTTTGGATGTGCAGGTTACCAGCCCGATCTGCGAGGGTATGAACCGTTTGTTGGCGAGCTTTCAAGCCCTGTATTTGCAGTACCAAAAGCATCACTTTGTGGTGGAAGGTTCGGAGTTTTACATGCTCCATGAATACTTCCAAAACAGCTACGAAGCGGTGGCGGGGCACACCCATGATTTGGGCGAACGCTTGAACAATCTGGGGGGCATTCCGGCGGCCAGTTTCACCCAGTTGGCGGCGTTGTGCGCCTTTAGCCCGGAACCGGACGGGGTGTTTACCTGTCGGCAGATGATTCGTCACGATTTGCAAGCCGAGCAGGCGATTATCGTTGTCCTGCGGCAACAGGCGGCGCAGGCGGAGAGTTTGGGCGACCGGGCGACCCGTTACCTGTATGAACAAATTCTGCTGAAAACCGAGGAACGGGCGGCGCATCTGGATCACTTCCTGACCCAAGACAGCCTCACCTTGTGGAACTAACGGGGTTCGGTTTCCTCGTCTAAAATCCGCACCACTTGGTCAAACAAATGCTGGGTCTTGTCAGCCGAATCGCTAATGCAGGTGAGACCCAGTTTGCCAAATTCCGACAGACAGCCCATTAGGTGAAACACCGTTCCCGTTTCGGTGGTGGAATCAAAATGCAGGCTGTTGTACACGATAATATCCAACAAATCGCTGGGGAGCAGTCCCCGGTAGCGTTCCCGTTGCAGGTTATCGGTGGCAATGTAGTATTTGGGCTGTTGCCGGGGGGTGAGAAATAGGCCGGTTTCCGTATCAAAAAAGCCGTTGGTGAGAAATTTCAGGGTCATAAACGGGTGGGTGGTGCCCCCTTTGCGGAGGTTGATTTCAATCGCTTGCACATCCCAGGTGCCATCGGCTAATTCCCGGGCGATAAAATCCACCCCATACCGTTCCAACGCTCCCTTAGCGGCCAAGGTATGACCAATTTTTAAGCCCCACTTTTGCAATTCGGCTTGGTAGGCGGGATCAGCCGGAAACCGACACCCGAGATAAATTTGGGCATCCGGGCCACCGAGAATCTGGTCATGGGTGGAGAGAATTTCCACCGTGCCTGCCGGGGTAATCTGGCCTTGGACGCTGGGGGAACGTTTATTTTCCCCTTCGATAAACAGTTCACTGATGGCTCCCAATTCGCGAATCCGTTGGGCGAAATTTTCCCAGGTTTCCGTCTCGCATTGAAAACGCATTGTGGGGAGCTGGTCGTGAATCATTTTGACCCGTTGTTCGTGGGTTTCTCCCATCGGCTGGGGCAAGTCCAACAGGGCATTGCCTTCCCCGGAAAAGCCCTCGTTTAACTTGACCACGAACCGGCGGGCGTGGGGCTGTCGTTCCCACAATTCCGCTGTGACTTCGGCCAAATCGTCGGGATGAAAGACCAGCGGGGTGCCATCGGGGTGGGGAACCCCACTTTCGGCGAAAATCTCCCGACTGCCCGCTTTGGTACCCCAGTAGAGCAAGTCCGGGTCTAGCCCCCACAGGGGAATATCCAATGCCACCGACAAATCCCGTTCCCTGGGGGTGGAATTGAAACACACCATAAACGACTGACCGGGGGGGAGGGCTTGCCGCAACCGTGCCAGCAACCGGGGGCGTTCCAGGATTTTTTCGGTCAGCGGCCGGTTCGACGCATCATAAGTAGAAAAGAGCAACAACCGTTCCCGGGCGTGGGAGGCGGGCATCCCCG
>JAUQVQ010000140.1:0-4740 GCA_039794725.1 Gloeomargarita sp. HHBFW_bins_162 | reverse complement strand
CCGCTGGTGGGAACACGCCCAGGAACAATGGGAACGGACGGCTCAACCGCAAGGTATTGCCCCGATTCACATCCCCTGGGAAGAAATACAAAGTAAATTAAATAGCTATACACAAATCCACTGCCACGAATGGAGTATAGGGAGTGGGATCAACATCAGTGCCCGCCCGATGCCCGTTACACCGCACCAGTTTGCCGCCCTGGCGGAATTTATCCGGCAAGCCCGTTGTGACCATCGTACCTGGATTCTTTCGGCGCAACCCTCCCGCTGTGTTGCTGTATTACAAGAGCATGACTGTCCCGCCCAATTTGTACCCAACGCCCAAGACCTGAACGCCATCCAACGGCTGGGGCATGACCACACCCCCATTGCCCTAAAATACACGGGGTTAGGGGAAATTCAGGGGCTTTGGTTGCCTGCCTTGCACCTGTTGGTGCTCACCGACCGGGAATTGTTCGGACAACATCATCTCGGCACCCCGACAACAAATCGCCGCCGCCGCCAAGCCCGTTCCCTTCAGGTTGACCCCAATCGTCTGCAACCGGGGGATTATGTCATCCATCGGCATCACGGCTGTGGGCAATTTTTGCGCCTGGATAAATTGGAAATTGACGGCCAGGTTCGGGAATATCTGGTTTTACAATATGCAGACGGTTTACTGCAAGTGGCGGTGGATCAGGTGGGGGTTCTGTCTCCGTATCGGGGGGGTGGTACGGGAAAACCAGCACTGCATCGTCTAGCCAATAAAACCTGGGAAAAAACCCGTGAAAAAGTCCGCAAAAGTCTGAAAAAATTAGCGGTTAATTTACTCGAACTCTACGCCAAACGGGCGGAGCAAACCCGTCCCGCCTACCCGCCCGATAGTCCCTGGCAACAGGAATTAGAGGATTCTTTTCCCTATGCGTTAACGCCGGATCAAACCCAAGCCATTCAAGCCGTGAAATTGGATTTAGAATCCCCGCGTCCGATGGATCGGTTAATTTGTGGAGATGTGGGTTTTGGGAAAACGGAAGTCGCCATTCGTGCGATTTTTAAGGTGTTAATCGCCGGGAAACAAGTGGCATTTTTAGCTCCGACTACCGTATTAGCCCAGCAGCATTATCACACCTTAAAAGAGCGATTTGCCCCCTATCCGATTCAGATTGCGTTACTCAATCGTTTTCGCAGCCCCCAGGAGCGCAAAAGTATTTTAGAAAAGCTGAAAACTGGGGAATTAGACTGTGTGGTTGGTACGCATCAATTACTAAGTAACTCGGTCAAATTTCGGGATTTAGGATTACTCGTTGTGGATGAGGAACAACGATTTGGCGTGAATCATAAAGAAAAAATCAAAGCCTTGAAAACCTCGGTTGATGTGTTAACCTTAACTGCTACGCCCATCCCTCGTACCTTATCAATGGCCTTATCGGGATTGCGGGAAATGAGTTTAATAACCACGCCACCACCATCCCGCCGCCCCATTAAAACCCATTTAATTCCTTACCACCCGGAAACCATTCGTGCCGCTATTGCCCAAGAATTAGACCGAGGGGGACAGGTGTTTTATGTACTGCCCAAAATTGCGGGGATGGAAGCGGCTATTGCCCAAATTCAACAGATGATTCCCACCGCTAAAATCATGGTAGCGCACGGGCAGTTGGCTCCTGAAGAATTGGAAGTTGCCATGCTCGCGTTTAGTAATGGCGAAGCAGATATTTTAGTCTGCACTACGATTGTGGAATCCGGGTTAGATATTCCCAGGGTGAATACAATTATTATTGAAGATGCCCATCGCTTTGGTTTGGCACAATTGTATCAACTGCGGGGACGGGTGGGACGCGCCGGTATCCAGGCACACGCGTGGTTGACCTATCCGAGTGATGAAGTCCTTACGGATGAGGCGAAAGCTCGTTTGCGCGCCATTCAAGAATTTACCCATTTGGGTTCCGGTTATCAATTAGCTCTGCGGGATTTAGACATTCGGGGAGCGGGGGATATTTTAGGTGCAGAACAATCGGGGCAGGTGGCCGCTGTGGGGTTTGACCTGTATTTAGAAATGTTGCAAGAGGCGATTCAAGAGGTGCGAGGGCAGGAAATTCCCCCGGTCGATGATACGCAAATTGATTTGAATTTAACCGCTTTTATTCCAGTAAATTATATGCCCAATCTGGAACAAAAATTACAGGCGTATCGTACTTTAGCCAGTGCAGAAAATACCCACGTTATTCAGAACATTGAACAGCAATGGGTGAATCTTTACGGCCCGTTACCCCCACCCGTCGTACAGTTAATTTCGGTGATGCGGCTAAAATTACTGGCTAAAAATCTGGGTATCAGCCGCATTCGCCCGGATAAACCCCATGTGATTTTAGAAACAAAAATGGCTGAACCGGCATGGCAACAATTACTGCAAGGATTGTCCCCCAAATTGCATTCTCGATTTGTTTACACACCCGGAAAAATCATCGTGCGGGGGTTAGCCAGCCTCCAACCCGGACAGCAGTTAGAACACCTGCATCAGTGGTTCCAACAGATGATGCACCACCGCCTGGGACAATAAAAAACCTGTCGGTGCGGGTGCGGCCATATCTCCCGGCAAAAACGAACGTGCCGTGACCGCCACTAATGCGATACCAAACGTGAGAACCAGCAAAAGCGGCATAATAATCCGGTTAAACCACTGCATGTGACTAACTCCTGAAATTCATATTACTCAAATCTTAACAAATCTTAACAGATGGTAGGACACTTCCTTAGAAATCTTTTTTGAGTTCAGAACAAGATTCGCAGGGGCAGTCCAGGCATTGCGCCGGTTATTGGTTGTTTGGTGTTATGGCAATCCCAAAAGATTCGAGAACAAAGAAGCGAGAAAAAAACCAATATGGGGGCAACGCCCCTGCGACCCCGTGAACTAACATCACCAAGTATAGGCTTAACCCGAACTGGCGTTAAATTAGCGGTCGCAGGGGGGCACCTTAATTTCTGGATTCTAACTAAGGGATTCTTTGTCTGATTGCATAAATAGAGGTACCCAAGATTGTCCCCTCAAACTCAAAACGCATCCGCAGGATCAGGGTCTGGCCCCGCTTCTCCTTGCTCTAATTTCATCAAGGTTGGGTCATTGAGGGGAAAGTCATCAAACTCCACAACAGGGGTGGGTTGACCCTGTATCTGCATCTGTAATTTTTTTGATTCTGCCTCAATTTTCTGTGTCTCTGAGGGATCACCACTCGATTCCAATTCTTTTTTGAGGTCTGGGTTGGGAGTAATGGTTTCAGCCCAACTTGGCGACATTCCCAACCCAATGATGATTACCGTGCACAGGATAAACAATGAGTTCATTTTTAAGGGCACCTCTAAAAATTGGTAATTAGCGGTCGCAGGGGGCACCCCCCGCCTTTGGTTCTCCATAATTTCTGGATTCTAACTAAAGGATTCTTTGTCCGATTGAACAATAAATAGAGGTGCCCTAAAGAGAATTGTCTTATCATAACCTAAAGGGATGGCAAGGACACCTCTACAAATTACCAATGAGTGGTCGCCGGGGCACCGCCGCCGTCTTGGTCTCTATTTCCGTTGCTCCCGCGAAAATGGGCTGGGGTGAGGGTCACCAAGATGTCCTAAGTTCATTTTGTGCTGTACTGCTACCTGATTCTAAACAATAAAATGAAATGCTTCGGCATCACTCGCCATCCGACTTCGTACATCGTAATACAGTTCCGCTAGAGTTAAATTCTCCAATGCCTGCTGGCACAAACCGCTCAACCGCCGCCACAGACTGACCGTTACCCAATCGGTGGCCTGTTGGGGGTGCAATTCCGGCCAAGTCAGAGACTCCCCAACAGCGGCGAGAATTTGCGACACCCGAATAGTTTCCGGGGGACGAGACAACCGATACCCACCCTGCGCTCCCCGTTGCGAAAGGACTAAACCCGCCCGCCGTAAATCCAACAAAAGTTTTTCCAAAAATGGGGCAGGTATCCCCTGCCGTTCCGCAATGGTTCGCACCGAAACCGAGACATTTGGGGGAGCCAAACTCAAATCCAGCATCGCCTTGAGGCTGTATTGTCCCCGGACGGAAAGACGAAACATAACGGGTGAACACGCTAGACTGAGACATATCGCCCTAGTTACTGAACATTATGACTGCGACACTGACCCCGACTCGGATTCAAGACCAATTGCAGGATGTGGTGCAACGGTACGCCCCAGGGGTGGATTACCTGGAAATTCGCCTGGAGCAAAGCGAGTCCCTGCGGTTGGGATTCCGGGGGCAACGGTTCGATGCGGTGGACCGGGGATTGTCGCTGGCGGGGGGCATTCGGGCCTGTTCCCGGGGCGGCTGGAGTTTTGTGACGTTTAATGGTCTGAGTGAATTGTCCGAACGGGTGCAGGATGCGGTCGTGCAGGCTCGTCTGATTGGACAAGAAAAAACCGAATTGGCTCCCATTACCCCGGTGGTGGACTACGTGGCGGCTGAGATTCAAAAAGACCCCCGGACGGTGCCTCTGAGCGAAAAACGAGAATTGCTCAATCATTACAATAACCTGCTTTTACACTACGACTCTCGCATTCAAACCACGAGTGTTGGCTATCGGGAGCGGTTCGGAATTACCTATCTGGTCACTTCTACAGGCACGAATCTGGCGCAGGAACGCCTGGACGTTTCCGGGATGTTTGGCGTGGTGGCACGGGGGGCGGAATTGGTGGTACGCCAAGGCTATGAATCGGTGCATTCCCGTTCTGATTACAATGTACTGG
>JAUQVQ010000139.1:0-4761 GCA_039794725.1 Gloeomargarita sp. HHBFW_bins_162 | reverse complement strand
TGCGACCGATGCACCGGATGGTCTAAGTCGCCAACAACCCCCGGGGATGCACGGAATAGAGAGGCCGCCGCTGTAACCCCTCCCGACTGATGATCTCATTGGCCGCCAGAAAGCCGCTACTGACCGCCCGCTCCATCAACGCACAGGGAAACGGCATCTTCACCCAATCCCCCGCCAAAAATAAATTTGGCACCGCCGTAGCACTAGTCGGGCGGGTGTCGTAACTGTTGGGGGGAAACCCGGAAAAATTCTTCTGGTTGACCAATTCCCGATGCACAATCGTCGCCCCCCGCAACGCTGGCACCACCTCGTACAACTCCTGCTCAAAGGTTGTGAGTAAGGCTTCCTGGTTGGGAAATTCCTTTTCTTTGTAACAATAGGCGTGCAACTCTACGACACTGCCCCCCGTCGCCTGCGCCCATGCCCGGTAATCGTCCTGAATACGATGGTACAACGTAATACTATCGGTCAACCGATACCCCGACAGGGAAGTAAAATCGCTGTACGGCCAGTCAAAATCCCGATCCAACCAAAACCGAGCCACCGCAAACGGGTCGGCAATGGCTAGA
This sequence comes from Gloeomargarita sp. HHBFW_bins_162, assembly GCA_039794725.1. Taxonomy (GTDB): domain Bacteria; phylum Cyanobacteriota; class Cyanobacteriia; order Gloeomargaritales; family Gloeomargaritaceae; genus Gloeomargarita. The sequence continues at coordinate 4,192 of JAUQVQ010000139.1, read as the reverse complement.
CCTTCAATTTTTTGCACGACATCCGGGTTGGCTTCCCCCTGACTCAAACGGATGATTTGCTTGGCTCCCGGTACATCCGTTGCCAGGACATAGTAATCGGATTCAATGCGTTCTATCCCTTCATTGCTGGGATTTTGGGCGATCAACTGTACCCGCTCCGGGGTTACGGCAATCACGTTAAACTTGCTCAAATTGCGCGTGGCGGGGCCTTTCACCACTTCCCCTTGCGCCGTAAATTCCGCTCCGTGACAGGGACAGCGATAGCCCCCATGACTTTGGACTTGCACCGTACAGCCCTGGTGCGGACAGGTGAGACAGAGGGCTTCTTTGCCCTGGGTTTGGTACACCGCATCCCCCGCCCCGTAAAATCCCGCCGGTAACACCGGGTTCGCCTCCACCCAAAAGGGGCTGGCACTCGTTTGTCCCGCCGATTGCACCTCGACCCCGGCGATTTTCCCCCCCTGCCAGTCCAACCCCGTCACCGTGACGCCGGTGCGGACGGTGCCCCCATTGTTGCGGATGCTGGCGGCAATCGGTTCTACCAGCGAGCGGCGCATATCCTGACGGGTGCCCCGGAACGCCAACCCTTCGGGATTCCCAAAAAAATAGAAATGGAAAAACTGCATCAATTCCCCGGCACTCAGGACATCGGGCGCATTCAAACTGGATTTGGCAAAGGGTAAAAAGTACAAATCAAACAACCCCTGGGGAAAATCATCACCCACCCATTCCAGCACCGATAAATGATCCAGGCGTTGGTAACTGCGTACCGGGTCAAAGCCGGTAATTTCCCGAAACACGCCCCAATGCGCCGGACTGGTGAGATTCAACCCCCACCGCCAGCGGTTATCCGACGCTACCGCCAAATCAACGATATTCCAGGGAAAGGCGGAATGACTGGGGCGAAACACCTCCACCGCATAGCCATTTTTGTAGGCGACGGCGTAGGATTTCAAGGAAACAAAATTGCCATCACAATCCAGTTCATTCACCAACCGATTCAGGTTGTAATACTGCGGAAAAAAGCCGTGAAACCCATGCTCCATCTGCAACGGCACGCCATTGACCTCAATCGGCCAACCGGCGATTTTCCCGCCCAGTTGCGGTGCCCGTTCCAGTAAGGTGACCACAAACCCCCGTTGACTCAGTTCGTAAGCACAGGCTAAACCCGCTAACCCCCCCCCGATCACCGTCACCCGTTTGGGTTGGTCGGCTCGCCAGGGCAGTGCAATCGTATCGGGTTGCCAGACAGCCGGTTGCGGCTTGACAAATCGGGAATAGCCAATAGCGGCTCCCACACCACCGACCCCAAACAGCTTGAGCAGTTGGCGGCGGGAAAAATGGCCGTTTAATTCAGGATGGTGATTCATGGGCAGGAACGAACAGACTCCTCACACAGATATGGTCAGCACCATAGACTAAGATTGTACTGTGCTGATGGCAATGACACCTTTCGCTATCTAGCCACAAAATATGAAGAAGTGTCAAGGAATGCGGGTTCATTCTCATTAAGCGGGGAGGGCGAGTGCGACGGGTTGGCCGGGAAACATGGGCAGTAGCGCAACGGGTTTTAACGGAGTTGATCCGGCGGCGGCGGAGTTTGGCCTTTTGGGGGTTTTTCCCGGTGTCAATTTTGTTGCTGATTGGCATGATCCTGACCGGGCGCACGGATTTGACGATTCCTGAAGCATTTGAACAAGCCGCCGTGTCCGCGTTGGTGGGTTCGGGGTTTTTCTTTAGCGGCGTGGGGGGCACGGTGTCCACGATTGTGGCAGAACGGGAACAGGGCACCTTAAAACGCTTGTTCCTCTCACCCCTGAGTGGGTTGTCCTACTTTTTGGGCATTTTCTTGGCTTATATTTTGGTGGCAACCGCGCAAGTGATCTTAGTCTGGGCGGTAGCGGCCTACCTGGGGGCACGGTTTCACGGCAGTATTCTGTTAGGACTGTTGCTGTTGGTTTTGACCGTCAGCGGCTATGTGGGAGCGGGGTTTATTTTGGGAACGCAGTTAGCCCGCCGTACGGATGACGTGAATGCGTTGGTGGCCGCTGTCGGCTTGCCGTTTGTGATTATTGGGGGAACCTTTTTACCAACCACATTATTTCCTGAAAATCTTTTAGAGGTGGCGAAATATACCCCGGTTTATCACATGAACGAAGGGTTGTTAGGCGTTGCTATTCACAACTATTCGTGGCAGGAGATTGGGGAAAACTTGGGTTATTTGGCTGTATTTACCGGAATAATGGTAGTGGGGGGGTGGTTGTCCTATCTCCAGATGGTACGTAGGGAACGGCAATTGTAGATAATTGAATTGGCTTTCCCCCCCAAACTACAGCAATCCTAAAAGGTGCAAGAACAAAAAAAGTAAAGAGAACCAACAACGGGGGCTACGCCCCTTGTTCCCAATTCAAAAAGGATTGCTGTACTTAGGATTCAATCGCCCCAAAACAGGCCGCCGCCAACAGGAGAATCGGTGTGCCCGGAACTAGGGGCAGAATGACCGCCACCACGCCGACAACGGTAAGTACGGCTCCCAAAACGGACAGCACGGTATTTTTCACTTCTTTCATGGGTGTGATCCGCAAAACGCCACCCGTTATTATATCAACCTTAATTTCTGGGCACTCGCCCCTTGGGTAAATCCACAAACACCCGTTCCCCCGGCGTTAATCCCTGCACCACCTGGGTATATTCATTCAGGGTCACGCCCAACACCACCGGTTGGAATTGCGGTTTGCCCTCGGCGTTGGGAACCAACACCCCGGTTTGCCCCCGTTCCGTGACCACAGCGGCGGTGGGAACGGTTAGGGCTTGGGGCAAGCGTTCCCCGATAAACACCACATCCACGTTCATCCCCGCCCGCAGACGGGTTTGCCCCGTGAGCAATTTGATCCGCACCTCAAAAAACGTCACATTTTGCTCCACCACCGCTTCCGGCGCAATCAGATGCACCTGTCCCTGAAACGTCTCCCCCGGATAGGCATCGGCGTTGATGTCCACCCGCTGCCCCGACCGAATTTGGCTAATATCGGTTTCGGCCACCCGGGCGATCACCTGCAATTCACTCGCCAAGGCCACAATCGAACTGGACGTAGCCGATGACGTGGCCGATGTAAAACTGCTGGGCGTGACAAATGCCCCCACCGAGGCGTATTTCTGGGTAATGACCCCCGCAAACGGTGCCCGGATCACCGTATCGGCAAGCTGGACATCAATGGTTTTGAGTTGCGCCTGTGCCGCCTGCACCTGCGCCCGTGCCTGGGCAATCACTTCCGCACGACTCCCCGCTTGTAATAAATCCAACCGCCGTTGCGCTTCTTTTAAGGTCGCCTCAGCCGTCGCTTCTTCGGTAATGGCCGCATCCAGCGTGTCCTGGGCAATGGCTCCCTGGGTCAGTAATTCCTGGTTTCTCTGCCGCCGCTGCCGAGCCAATTCGTAGCGAGACCGAGCCGCCTGTACCTGCGCCCGCACCTGGGCAATTTCTTCCGGGCGATTCCCCCGTTCCAGTTCTAAAAGCCGGGCTTCCGCCTGCCGCAAATTCGCCAGGGCTTGTTGCCTGCGGGTTTGCAATTCCCGGTCATCCATGCGGGCAATCACCTGCCCCTGGCGCACCCGGTCGCCCTGCTCCACGTACAACGCCACCAACTGCCCCGACACCTTGGGACTGAGATTGACCCGTTGATCCGGTTCCACTCTGCCACTCGCCGGAATCCGCACGGTTAAATCCCTGGTGGTTACAGGTACAGTTAAGGTACTAATATCAGATAAATTGCGTTGGCTCCGACCCCGCACCCAAACCCCCGCCCCCAGGAGCAACAAAACCCCGACACCGGTGACCAACACCCAGCGGGGAATGCCTTGCATGCGTTTACGGATCAGGCCAACGGGAGTCATAGGAATCCTGGGGCGGGAGTGAGGAATCTTTAATAATTGTAAAGACTTTTTTAACCGGCTGAAGGTTCCTTAACTCTGGGGTGGTCAACGAACCCGTAGATGACGATACTTGCGGTAATCCTAAAATTGCCCAAGCGTCAGCCAATAATGGGTATCTCTATTGATTCAAACGGGTAGAGAATTTCTTAGTGAGAATGCAGAGATGATGCAGAACCAGAGACGGGGGCTGCGCCCCTGCGACCGCTAATTACCAATTTTTAGAGGTGCCCTTTATTCAATCGGGCAAAGAATCCCTTAG
>JAUQVQ010000138.1:0-4770 GCA_039794725.1 Gloeomargarita sp. HHBFW_bins_162 | reverse complement strand
GAGAGGGGAGAAAACCACAACGGGGCTACGCCCTGCGACCCTTGTTTCACATGCAAAAAGGACTGCTATAGAGGTGCCCTGGAGGTAAAAAATTGTCAATGAGCGGTTGCAGGGGGATACCCCCCGACATTGGTTCTCCGTAACTTCTGGATTCTGGCTAAAGGATTCTTTGTCCGATTGAATAAATAGAGCTGTCCTTCAATGTGTAAAGTTTTGTTGCGAAATTCAACACTCGTGAGTACTGCGCCATTACCTTAACTCCTTTGCAACTCATGCTACCCTGGAAGTCGAGATGGGAGGGATCACCATGAAGCGACTCCGTTGGCTGTTAGGTCTGAATATGCTGGGGTTAACTTTAGCTCTGCCGGTCTTAGCCCAAACGCCAGCGGGGGGTACGGGAGCGAATTTGATGGGGGTGTTCACCCTGGCTTTTTTGACCCTGTTTATTCTGGTTCTAGTTTTAGTGCTGTTGGGTCAGATTGTTTATATTTGTAATCCTAACGAAATTCTCATTTTTTCTGGACGAGAACACCGGCTGAGTAGTGGTCAAAAAGTGGGGTATCGGGTAGTGTTCGGGGGGGCTTCGATTCGGATTCCCATTATTGAAAGTGTGGATCGGATGGATTTGACCACTATGCCCGTACAGGTGGAAGTCAAAAATGCCTATTCTGCCGGTGGAATACCCCTGCAAATTCAAGCCATCGCCAATATCAAAGTGTCCAGTGCCCCGAGTATTGTTGGCAATGCTATCGAACGGTTTTTGGGGCGTAAACGGGAAGAGATTATCCGGGTGGCGAAGGAAACGTTGGAAGGGAATTTACGCGGGGTGGTGGCTACATTGACCCCCGAACAGGTGAATGAAGACCGGCTGGAATTTGCCGACCGGATTTCTCGCTACGTAGAACGGGATTTATCCAAATTAGGTCTGCAATTGGACACGCTAAAAATCCAAAGTGTTTCCGATGAAGTGGATTACTTAAATTCGATTGGGCGGCGGCAAATTGCCAGTATGATCCGGGATGCCAAAATTGCTGAATCCAACGCCGAACGGGAAGCGGAAACCGCCGCCGCCGAGAGCCGTCGCGCCGCTGAGGTTGCCCAAAAAGAGTCCCAAGCCGCCATTCAGCAAAAGCAAAATGAGCACCGCAAAAAGAAAGCCGAATTAGATTTGCAAGCCCGGGCGGAAGAAGAACGCACCGAAGCCATTGCCCAGGAGACCCGAGCGAAAGCGGAACAGGAATTGCAATCGGTTCGGGCAGAGTTGGAACGGTTACGCTTGGAGGCCGATGTAATCCTGCCCGCCCAGGCGCAACGGCAAGCCCAGGAACTATTGGCTCGCGGTCAGGCGGCTACCCTTGCGGCCAATGCCAAAGCCACTGCCGCCGTTACCGATATGCTCAGTGAGGTGTGGCAGGAATACGGTCAAGATGCCAGTGCCATCCTTTTGATTCAACAGTTGGAAACCCTCTTGGCAACGGCGGCGCAGGTGCCGCAAAAATTAAATCTCGGTCAGGTGAATGTCATTGACAGCGGGAATGGGCGGGCGTTGGCGACCCTGATGCGGGCCTACCCGGAAATGATCCAACAATTTTTCCACCAGGCGGATCAAACCCTGGGGGTGAATTTGAGCGGTGTTTTACACGCACCCCCCCCGGCACCATCCGCATCAGGCGAGTCGCCACCCAGCTCAATAGTTTAGGATTGACCCGTTATGACGACCACCTCTGAACCCTACGGCGAACGGATCATCCGGGAAGCGGAATTGATTACCTTTGCCAACCCCCGTCCCGGTCGGCATTACTGGATTCGCATCACCCTGCCCGAATTTACCTGCAAATGCCCCTTTTCCGGGTATCCCGATTTTGCCACCATCTACCTGGACTACATCCCCAACCAGCGGGTCGTGGAACTCAAATCCATCAAACTCTACATCAACAGTTACCGGGACAAACAAATTGCCCATGAGGCGGCGGCCAACCAAATTTTGGATGATTTTGTCGCCGTGGCTGAACCCTTAGCGGTGCGACTGAAGGCGGATTTCAACCCCCGGGGCAACGTGCATACGGTGATTGAGGTTACCTACCCCGATTCACCAGCGGGGCAACTGCTGGAACAGGGCTTCCACCTGGGGGCTGGGCAAGGGTCGCGAGAAGAGAAACCCCTGGGCGTAGCGACAGTCCAAACTTTGGAGTAAATGGCGTTGCGCCGGTGTTTCCACCCCTTCAGCAATCACATCCATCCGTAAACTTTGCGCCAGCGACATGATCGTGCGGACGATTTCCCGCGATTCCCGGTCGTACTCCACTTGGGAAACAAAGGACTGGTCAATCTTCAAACGGTCAATGGGAAAACGGTGCAGACGACTTAATGAGGAATGCCCTGTACCAAAATCGTCAATACAGGCATCCACCCCCACATCCTTGAGTTTTTTCAAAATCGTCACCGCTTCGTCATAATCCCCCAAGACACTCTCGGTGATTTCCAGACGCAAAAACTGCGGGTCTAACCCTGTCTCTGTGAGGATTTCCGCCACCTGTTCCACCAGATGGGGTTGCAGGAGTTGCCGCCCGGAGAGATTGACACTCACATTCAAATGACCGGCATTGGGAAAGGTTTTCTGCCAGTGGCGCATCTGGGCACAGGCGTGGTGCAATACCCAGCGTCCTAGAGACAAAATCAACCCCGTTTCCTCCGCCAAGGGGATAAACTCCCCCGGTGACACCAACCCCCACTGGGGATGCCGCCAGCGCACCAATGCCTCAAACCCCGTCAAGGTGCCGCTTACCAACGAAACAATCGGTTGGTAATAAACACACAACTCCTCCCGGCTAATTGCCCGCCGCAAATCCGTTTCCACCTGGAGCAGTCGGAGCGCCTGGGTGTGCATGGCATGGTCAAACACTGCTGTACAGGCTTTCCCCTGGCGTTTCGCCTCGTGCATCGCCGCATCCACATCCCGCAAGACCTCCTCCGGGCGAGTGTACTGCCCCGGCCCCAAAACCATGCCGATACTGGCACTGGTAAACACCTCCAAGCCATCGGGTTCTAAAGCAAACGGCTCTTTGAACGCCCCGTGAATCTGCTCGGCGATCATCGTCCCATCCAGGGCATTGCTCACCCCGTTGAGTAAAATAGCAAACTCATCCCCACCAAACCGAGCCAGCACATCCCCCGGCCGCAGACAGGAGCGCAACCGCTGGGCAATCACCACCAACAAGCGATCCCCCGTCATGTGCCCCAAACTATCGTTCACAATCTTGAAGCGGTCTAAATCCAAAAACAAAACCGCAAAATTCACCCCCTTCCCCTCAGCAAAATGACGCTGGCGCAACGCCTGTTCCAAACATTCCAAAAATAACGCCCGATTCGCCAAATCCGTCAAGGAATCGTGGGTCGCATCGTAACGCAGTTGGGCTTCCGTCTGTTTGCGCCGGGTAATATCGGTCAACGAACCCGCCATCCGGTACACCTGCCCGTCCGTATCCCGCACCGCCAACCCCCGACACAACATCCAGCGATAGCGGCCATCCCGATGCAGCACCCGATGTTCACTTTCAAAGTGGGGCGTCAATCCCGTCAAATGCGCCGCCAGTTCATTGCGAACCCGCTCCTGGTCTTCTGGGTGAATCCGGTCAATCCATTCGTCCGGGTTCAGGCTAATTTCCCCATCTCGATAGCCCAACATCTCCTGCCAGCGCCGCGAAAAATACATTTCCCCGGTACTCAAATCCCAGTCCCACAACCCATCATTCGCCCCCGCCACCGCCAGGGCATACCGTTCGCGACTTTCCCGGAGCGCCTCTTCCACCCGCCGCCGCTCGGTAATATCCGTAAACGTACAAATCACCTGCGCCACCTGCCCCTGCTCATCCCGTTGGGGTTCCGCATTGACCAGTAACCAGACCCGTTGTTGATCCCGTTGCCGATACACCCCCAGCACCCAATTGCGGACACTCTCACCCGAACGCAACACCCGTGACACCGGCAAATCCGCCGAAGCCAGCGGTTGCCCCCGTTCATCAATCACATTCCATGCATGCGCATCCAATCCCCGTTGCGTAATCAAATTGGGTTCCAATCCCAAAATCTTTAACGCCGCCCGATTGCTCAACAGATGGTTCCCCTTGGCATCCCACAACTGCACCCCCACCTGCAAATCCTCAATCAAACGGCGAAACCGGTCTTCACTGTGACGCAACTGGGCTTCCACCCGCCGCCGCTCCGTAATATCCACCCCCACAAACACCGCCGCCCGCCCCTGCCGGTACTTTTGCGCCATCACCAAAAACGTCTTGTAACTGCCATCCCCCACCGGCACCTGCAATTCCAATTGTTTTTGTAGATAGCGATCCGGGTCGGCAAACACCCCCCGCACAAATTCATCAAACGCCGGATTGGGACGGAAAAACCCCACTTTTTGCCCCGGAAACGCCGTCACCGGCAGATTTAATGAATGCGCCAACTGCCGATTCACCCCCAAATAGCGCAAATCCTGCCCAATCCACGACACCGTCCCCGGAAACGCATCCAAAACCATTTGCAATTCTTCCCGCTCCATCCCCCCCCCTGTCCACAACCGGGTTACATCCAGCACCCACCCCAAGCGTTGCCCCCGCCACACCTGTCCATGCACCCATACCTGCCGCAACTCCCCACCCGGCAAAATCCAGCCATGCTCCACCTGCAAATCCGGCCTCTCCCCCGCCACCCACGCCTGCCACGCCTGTTGGACAGCCTCCTGTTCCCCGGGAGGTACCCGTTCCCACCACT
>JAUQVQ010000137.1:0-4773 GCA_039794725.1 Gloeomargarita sp. HHBFW_bins_162 | reverse complement strand
GCCGAACTGCTGATGCGTACTTACCACGAATCCCAGGGGCGACCGATTTACCGGGTGCGGGAAGTGGTGACGGGGCAACCGCCGGTTTCTGTAATTAATCAATCGTAATCCGTTGGGGACCGGAAGCTGGGGGTGGCGGCGAACCCGAACCCCCCGACTGACTTTGCCGTTCTAACCAGGATTTCAGGGGGTCTTCATTGAGGTCTAACCCCAATAAACCGGAGACAAACCCACCCAAAAAAGCGGTCGGTTGCTGGATGAATTCCTGCATTAAGGGACTTAGCTCGTTGAACAGCATAGGCGTGACTCACAGGAATACACGCATAATCTAGCACATCCCCAAACACCCCGCAAAAACGCTACAATTGAGGGTGACCTGGAACCATGCGGTTTCAACGCCTGAACCGTGTCAGGGCCGGAAGGTAGCAGCACTAAAGGATGCTTGCGACAGGCGTGGCCTCCGGGTCTTCCCAAGTTTATTGAGATTGAACCTAGTGCCGCTCGGGACGCTGTGGAAATTGAGTTGTTTTCGGCAGAAGAATTACGGCGTACCCTGAACCGGCTGACGTTTCAAGTGGTGGAAGCTACCCCCCATTTGAATAATTTGTGTTTACTGGGGATTCACACTCGCGGTGTTCCTTTAGCCCATCGCCTGGCCGAAAATATTCACCAGTGGGAGACTGTTCAGGTGCCGGTGGGGGCGTTGGATATTACCTTTTACCGAGATGATCTCGACCGGATTGGTGCCCGGACTCCGGCTCCCACCCAAGTGCCGTTTGATATTACCGGGCGGGTGGTGGTGTTGGTGGATGATGTGATTTACAGCGGGCGGACGGTGCGGGCGGCGTTGGAAGCGATTAAGGATCACGGTCGTCCCCAGGTGGTGCGTTTGGCGGTGTTGGTGGATCGGGGACATCGGGAGTTGCCCATTCACCCGGATTTTACGGGTAAAGTGGTGCCCACGTCCCGGGACGAATCGGTGCGGGTGTGTTTGACGGAAACCGACCAACGGGATCAGATTATTTTGGCAAAAAAAACACGATGAACACCGTAATCTCTGGATGTTACAGCTTTTTCAGTCATTGTGGGATAGTAATCTGTTGAGGTGGGGAGAGCAGAACCAGAGACGGGGCAACGCCTACGGCGCACTGCGTGGACTGCCCCTGCGACCGCTAATCATGAATTAATAGAGGTTCCCCTTTAGCGTTTTTGTATTCGTGCTCAGAAATTCGTTGCTGGCTTAAATCCATGCAGGTTGTTATACACAGGCAATGTGATTGGGTTAGACCTTGGCTTGAATTATTTATTTCTACAGGGCACCTCTATTTATTCAATCGGGGAAAAAATCTCTCGGTTAGAATCCAGAAATTACGGAGAACCAGAGACGGGGGCTGCGCCCCTGCGACCGCTAATCACTAATTTTTAGAGGTGCCCTACAAAGACCAGAACGATAACGCCGTGGTGTATCCCAGATATTTGCTTCAAGCAGAAAAGCGGCTGAAGCGAGAACAACGGCGACTCAGTCGCAAATATCGGAAAGGGGCTAAGCCTCAATCCAATAACTACCACAAGCAACGGAAACGACTAGGTAAAGTGCATCTGAAAGTCCAACGCCAGCGTAAAGACTGGGCAATAAAGTTAGCTCGGTGCGTAGTGGCATCTAACGATGTCGTGGTGTACGAAGACTTGCAAATTGCGAACATGGTCAAAAACCATACCTTGGCGAAGTCGATTGCTGATGCGCTGAGGATTACAGTCCTTGTAATTGTGGGATACAAGCAAAATGGCTCCGATACCTGTCGTCATCCCTTGGGAATTTTCAGGGTCGCAGGGTGTAGTCCTGTCTGTGGTTCTGCCCTCCCCACCTAAACTCTTTGAATATCCCACAATAGCCGAAAAGGCTGTACTTGACCTCAACCATATCCCTAGGAAATGGGCTGTAGTCAAAGCGTTTTGTAGTATATTAGTACTCTGGTAAGTTTTGGGTCGGTGCCCGAGTGGTTAATGGGGGCGGACTGTAAATCCGCTGGCTCTGCCTACGCTGGTTCAAATCCAGCCCGGCCCACCATTATTGCCCGTGTAGCTCAGTGGTAGAGCACACCCTTGGTAAGGGTGAGGCCACGAGTTCAATCCTCGTCACGGGCTTGCCAATTACAAGCCGATTGCCCCTGCCAGAACCCGCATCCCACCGTCAATCCATTGAGAGTTTCAACTTGTTGATGATAATGGTACTATTCTGCGCCCCAGAATCACGATTCTGCCGGTATTCTAGGTGTGCAGATAACCCCTCTAGCATTGTTTACTTGGGCACCTCTATTTATTCAAGCGAGCCAAAAATCTCTTAGTTGGAATCCAGAGATTACGGAGAACCAGAGGCGGGGGTGCCCCCCTGCGACCGCTAATTACCAATTTTTAGAGGTGCCCACTTGAAACTCTAGACCTCTTGCATGTGTCTCGAATGCAGTTTGAATAGAAAATGTCAACCCCCAGTTTTTGTGGAACTTATAGCCATGTGAATATCTAGGCATAAATCACTCCCGCAAGAGGTCTTCTCCAAGAATTAGCGCAACACCCCTCGGCTCATCATGTAGCAACAAAAACAGAAACGAAGAATAATGTCCTGCGGACACGCTTCGCTATGGAACGTAACAATTCAGACACAGACATTGGCATGGCTACGCCACGCAGGCTATAGGGTGCTTTCGCAGAAGGAGTAAGATTATCTCTAAGTCTTTGCAGATGTTGGATATTACCATTGCTCTGTTTGCTAAGTTGAGGGTAAATGGCAACATCAATCTACTGCGTAATTGGCGGTTATCATTACTAACTTGAAACTCTCTTTATTGGGCACCTCTATTTATTCAATCGGGGAAAGAATCTCTCATTTAGAATCGAGAGATGACGGGGAACCAAAGACGGGGGCTACGCCCCTGCGACCGCTAATTCACAATTTTTAGAGGTACCCTATTAGACCTCTTGCATGATTCTTAAATTGTCATATTCACCCTCACCCCCTGCCCCTCTCCCATCAAGGGAGAGGGGAGAAAATCCTAAACGGGGCTACGCCCCTGCGACCGCTAATGATGAATTAATAGAGGTGCCCTACAAATTCTCCGGGTCAATCCCCCGCTCTCGCAGACGATTAATTAAATCTAACCGCATTTGTCGTCCTTGCTCTCGTGCCTGAGCCATTTCAGCAGGAGTGAGTAATTTCTCCCCATTGGGCACCTCTATTTATTCAAGCGAGCCAAGAATCTCTTAACTGGAATCTAGAGATTACGGAGAACCAGAGACGGGGGGTGCCCCCCTGCGACCGCTAATTGCCAATTTTTAGAGGTACCCCATTATCTAAACGATAAAAATCAATTAACTGCCCCTGCGGTTCTAATCGCAACCCCAACACTTCACTCACACTATTGCTAATGGGCATATAATTTTCACCGACTAACCGATAGCCAATTAATTGGTGGGGAATCCATTCTCGCTTGGGGTCAAATAACCAATATTCTTGTACCCCTAAGGCTTCATACAGTTCTTTTTTATATTCTTGATCGTATTCTTTTGTTTGAGCCGAAGTCATTTCAAAAACGACACGGGGAACTTGGCCCTCTTCCCAGATTTTGTAGCTATCTCGCCCCCCCGGTGCCACATTGAAAATCACCATCACATCGGGAGCCACCCGCAGTTTGGGCAACCCCTGAGCATAATACAAAAATTGATTGGCCAAGACGGTTGCCTGCTGACCGGATAGGTATTGCCGGAGAATTTCCAACGTCACGAATATGACGTACACATGGGCATAGGTCTCTGCCACAGGTTGGCCATCCCCGGTCGGGTAAATAATCGTTTGCGACTCGGCAGTAAGGGTCATTAACGCCCTCCGATCACCACATTTTTGATCCGGACGTGTGGCCCCCCCACACTCACGGGTAAGGGCGATTGCCCCGCTTTGCCACAGCCCCCGTTGCGATAGATGGTATCGTTGCCCACCGCTTCGATGTCCTGCAAGGTCTGGAACACATTGCCACTCAAGGTCACATCGCTCACCGGCTCGGCCAATTCCCCGTGGCGAATCATGTACCCCTCGGCGGCGGCAAAGGTAAACAATTCCCCATTGGTCTGTCCGCCCAACATCCGCACGCAGTACACCCCCAGGTCAATGTCCTGCATCATCTGCGCTGGATCACACGTCCCCGGTTCGATCCCCGTGTTGGTCATCCGCACGATGGGGGCATAGGTCGCCGACAACGCCCGCGCATTCCCCGTGGGTGCCTCGCCCATTTTCCCCGCCGTTTCCCGTGAATGGAGCCGCTGGGTCAACACTCCCTCTTTAATCAAATACTTCCTTTGCCCCGGTACTCCCTCATCGTCATACACCAAGGAACCCGGCAACCCCGGCATGGTCGCATCATCCACCACATTCAGCTCGGGAATGGCTACCGGTCGCCCCAGTTGCAACAACTCCTGCATCCGGGGATTCTCATAGACAAAATCCGCTTCCGATAAATGTCCAAACGCCTCATGGATAAACACACCCGCCAAGTAGGGGTCAAGAATGACGGTGTACTGCCCACCTTTGACCGGTTGTGCCTCTAACTGCCGGACTGCCCGTTGCGCCGCCCCCAACACCTGGTCTTCGATACCTACCAGTACATTGTAATCAGAACGGGAATGCACCGATTCATAGCCTTGGCGTACCACCAATTCCGCCCCCCGTGCCACCACGCCAAACATCCCGGAAACGTCCAGGCGTTCCTGCGCCAGATTCGTGCC
>JAUQVQ010000136.1:0-4774 GCA_039794725.1 Gloeomargarita sp. HHBFW_bins_162 | reverse complement strand
GGGGCAGTACCCCTGCAACCCTTGACATTCAATGTGAGCGGAGCCGTGCTTGTGTCTCATAATGAACCCAAGTTACCCTAAAGCGGCTGGGTGGGACGTTTGCGTAAATCAGCGAGCAAGCCCGCACAGGCATCCGTGAGCAAATCCAAGACTAATTCAAACCCCTCGGCACCGCCGTAATACGGGTCGGGGACTTCTTTGCAGGTGTGGGTGCGGCAAAATTCGCACATCATCTTGACTTTGTGTTGATAACGGTTTTCGGTATCCCATGCCAAAACATCCCAATAATTCTGCCGATCCATCGTGAGGATGAGGTCAAATTGTTCAAAATCCGCCGGGTGAAACTGCCGTGCCCGACCGGTGAGGGTAATCCCCCGTTTTTTCGCCGCCGCCTGCATTCGCTCATCGGGGGGACTGCCCTGGTGATAACCAATCGTGCCCGCCGAGTCGCAGATCAAGTGCTCCTGGAGATTCTCTTGCCGAATAAGATGATTCATAATCCCTTCCGCCGCCGGGGAACGACAGATATTCCCCATACAGACAAACAAAATTTTGGTTGGTGCTGATTCCATGCAGTCCACATCCTAGCCCCAAAACACTCTCAATGTAACAAAGTTGCCCCGAAACCCGCTAAACTGAGCATTGGTTCATCTGGATGAGGGATATGGCGGCAGAAATGTATATCGGCCAGCAGGTGCGGGTGTGCTGTCTGAAAGACCGGGTCGGCTCCGAGGTCGGCAAAAAATTGGGTCAAGTGGGTGTGGTGGCTGATATGCGGGTGGTGGACGGTAAAGGCATTGGTTTAGTGGTACGGTTCAACGACCAAAGCCAAACCTGGTTTTTCCCGGAAGAACTCGAACCCGTCTTTAAGCTGAACTGATGCCCCGCCTTATTACCTGGCTCGGTCACGCAGGCCAACGGGCGCCCATTGTCGGGGCAGTCGCCCGCTGGTTTACGCAACGGCAACGGCGGGTCTTGGTGGTCACCCATTGCCCCAACCCGGCTTTGGATGCGGAATTGGGCGCACCTTTAACTGCTACCGCCCAAGAAGTTAGCCCCGGCCTTCATGCCGTCCAATTACAATCCATCGTCCTGTTGGAGCAACTTTGGGAAGAACTCAAAGCTCTGGAAGCCCGCTACGTGAAATCGCCCTTTTTCCGGGATGTGTACGGGCAGGAATTGGGCATATTTCCGGGGTTAGATAGTTTATTGACCCTAAACGCCCTGCGGGAGTACCTCAAAGATAGTCAGTACGATGTCATTCTTTACGATGGTGCCAGCGACCGGGAAACCCTGCGGATGATGGGTGTACCGACCCTCGCCGACTGGTATTACCGGCGTTTTACCCAGGTATTCAATGCGTCCGAATTTAGCCGCAACATTGCTCCCTTCCTTGGCCCGCTGGTTGGAGCCGTGTTTACGGGCGGGTGGGAAAATCAAAGCCTGGAGCAACCCCAAAAACTCCTTGAGGATTTATTCCGGCAGGGGCAAGCCCTGGTGCATGACCCCCAAGCCCTTTCAGCGTATTTAGTTACCAGTGACCAGGCTCCTGATATGCAACTGGCGCGGTGGTGGTGGGGCAGTGCCCAGCAGGTGGATGTGCGGGTACAGGGGGTGCTGGTGACGCAGGGAGAACCAACCCGTGTGGGGGAACAGTTTGCGCCGTTACCGGTGGGAACGGTGGCGAATTTATTGGACTTTGACCAGGTGGTACCGGTGCCGCCTCCCCTGGAGTTGGATTTGGAAGCCAAACAAATTCAGTTATTTTTGCCCGGTTTCAGCAAATCCCAGGTTAAACTCACTCAGTATGGGCCAGGGTTAACCGTTGAAGCGGGGGATCAACGCCGGAATATCACCTTGCCGGTCGAATGGCGGGGACGCAGTATTACGGGTGCCCGTTTTCACGAACCTTATCTAACAATTACATTCTAAGTATCTAAGTATGCTCGACTGGGGGGAGTATGGGGGACGCAGACCAACGGCCAACCAACCTACCGCCACAAAACTCCGGGGGAGAGCCAACGTCAGAGGGGTTAATATCGCCATTACCGGAGCAATCGTCTGATTTGCCCCCAATAACCGATCAGCCGTTACTATCGGATACGAATACAACCGAGCTAACCCCGTCGTCATTGGAATTGCCTTTTAATCCACAGGAACTAACTCATACTTTGACGGAGCAACCCGATTCACGATTAGAATTAACATCTCGCTCTCAAGAATTACCCGATAATCTGCCCGAATCAACGGCTAATCCATCTGAATTATCACCTGATACACCAGAATTAACAACGAATCCACCGGCATTAGAGTTTCAACCACCGAAAACAGAAGGTAATTTTGCTGAATTACCCACCGATGCTCCTGAAGGTTCAACAACGACAACCCCGCAACTCCCCTCGCCCCACACGCCTCCTCAACGCTCTTGGCGCAATGCCCCCCGTCCGCAGAAATGGTCGCCCTTGCCCCGGCCGCAAACTTGGCCGCTGTGGTTACTCGGCTTGGGTACGCTGGTATTGGCTTATTTGCTGGTGATGATTAGCTTTTATTGGGTGGGGCAATTGGGCAGTCAGATTTTATTTTTGGCTCTGCGCTACTTTACTTGGGTGCGCCCACCCGTGTGGATGACACTAGGCGTTTTGTGGCTGGGTTTAACGGTTGCGCCTTGGGTACTGCGGTTGACCCTACGGCGATTGGGAACGGGACGGTCGTTAACCTTGGCCGAATTAGGCGCACATTTCCCAACAACAGCGCAACTTCTGCAAAAATTCAGCGCAGACCGACACTGGCCGCCGGTGCGGTTGTGGTTATTAGAGAGTGCGCCGCCGCTGGTGTGGAGTTTTGGCTGGTTGCCCCGTGCCCATTGGCTGGTGCTGAGTGCGGGGGCGTTGGCAACGCTGGATGACCGGGAACTACAGGCGATGGTGGCGCAAGAATTAAGTCGCCGGTTACTGGTGCGGTTACCCCTGGGGCGGACGGCGGTGTTTTTGGGGTTGGGGTTGTTAACGGGTTTGACATTGCTACTCCAAATTCCCTACTTGATTTATCTGCATCTGGCGCAGTTGGGGCAACGGTGGCCGCGGCTGGGCTGGCTGACGGGAACCATTTCCTGGTTGTTTTACTCCGTGTGGTGGTTGTGGCGATGGGCGGGGTTGGGCTTCGCCCGTGTATTAACGGTGTATGCGGATCGGCGGGCGATGGGATTGACCCCTGACCCGAATGCTTTGGCACGGGCAATTTTGAAACTGAATGTAGCCACGGCGGGGGTACTCCAGGAGAAGGGGGGAATGCCCCATCTGTACGATTTATGGGAGTTGTTATTACCGGTGCATCCGCGCTGGGGGGTATTTTTGGGTACGGTGCCAGCGGATATTCCCTGGGAGCAGGTGTTGCGCCCCCGTTGGCCTTGGTTGAATTTATCGTTGGCGCAGGCGGATGTGACGACCCGGTTGGGTTATCTGATGCAGGTGGCGCAAACCTGGAAGGTGCCGCCGGAAGTGACGATTCCCCCCCGCGACCCGCTGCCTTGGCGACAGCACGTTCTGTACTTGGCTCCCTGGTTGGGGTTGGGGGCGGGGTGGCTGGTGGGGTGGATTATCGGCTTATTGATGGGGTGGTTTTTGCGCCAGCCGGATCAGTGGGTGGCGGTGGCTTTGGCCTGGACGGGGTGGGGGTGTGGTACGTTGGTACGGATTAATTTTTTCTACCCGGACATTCCTCGGACTCGCCCTGCCGCTGAACCGGATGTGGTGCCAGCGGTAACGGTGGGGGCGCACAATCCAGCGTATGGACAACCGCAGTATTGGCAGGGGCAGTTGTTGGGGCGGTTGAGTTGGGACAATGCTTGGGGGCAGGATTTGTGGCTGGCAACCCGCAACGGCACGATTCCTCTCCATTACCAGCCGTCGCCGAGTTATCTGCGGCATTTGTGGTTGGGCAGTCGGCATCCGGTGCAATTTATTGGCAAAACGGTGGCGGTGCAGGGCTGGTTACGGTGGGGAGCCACGCCTTGGCTGGATGTGGAGCAGATGGAAACCCGGCAGGGCAAGAAAACCAAGGGCGGGCATCCGATTTGGGCGACCCTGGCTGCTTTTGCTGCCATTGCGATTGGGGTGTATATTTTGGGGTTTGAGGGGGTGAGTTGGCAAATTTTCACGCCTATAGAATCCAGACCTGATTTGGGTTCGTAGTTTTGAATGGGTTCGCCAACCGGATGGGGCAAACTCTGGCGGTACACTGGAGGGTATGAATTTTTTTTCCCAAAAGACCACCGACCAGGAGTTGTTCCAGGGCATACAGCAGGGTCAATCCCGGGCAATGGCGTTGCTGTATGAACGGTACGGCAAACTGGTGTATTCATTGGCGTTACGGGTGGTGCAGAACCAACAGGAGGCGGAGGATTTGACGCAAGAGGTGTTTACCAGTCTGTGGCACAAGGGGGGCTACCATCCCCAGCGGGGTTCCCTGGCGACCTATCTCACCACCTTGACCCGCTCCCGGGGCATTGACCGTCTGCGGATGCGTCAGTCGCGGTTGCGGTTGGCGCAACGGTGGGGCGTTTTGGAGGGAATGGGGGTGACTCCCAGCCTTTTGGAGCAGGTGAGTGTCCAGGAACGCCAAGAACGGGTACACAATGCGCTGGCACAGTTGGAACCGGCGCAACGGCAACTGTTGGAACTGGCCTACTACCAGGGCTTGACCCAGGCGGAGATTGCCGAACGGTTGCAATTACCCCTGGGAACGGTGAAAACCCGTACCCGCGCCGTCCTCCTCA
>JAUQVQ010000135.1:0-4809 GCA_039794725.1 Gloeomargarita sp. HHBFW_bins_162 | reverse complement strand
GTGCGTAACGCCGGAGTTTCCTGCAAGGTAAACAACACGGGAGCCGTGAGATTCCCCTCCTGCAAATCCGAACCCGCCGGTTTGCCCAACACCGCCGTCGAAGCCGTGAAATCGAAAATATCATCCACCACCTGAAACGCCAACCCCAAATACCGCCCGTACTGGTACATTTGTTCACACAAATCTTCCGGGCAATCGCTCAACACCGCCGCCGCCTTGCAACTGGCCGCCATCAAGGAAGCCGTTTTCAAAAACGTTTTTTCTAAATAATCTTCAAACGACAAATCCGGGTCAAAATGGGTCATACTTTGGCGAATTTCCCCCTCGGCAAAGTCCATGATCACCCGTGACAGCAATTTCACCACCGTTAAATTGTCCAAATTGGCTAAATACCAAGACGACTGAGCAAACAAAAAATCCCCCGCCAAAATCGCCACCCGATTGCCAAAATAACTATGCACGGTAGGGACATTCCGACGCAAATCCGCCCCATCCACCACGTCGTCATGCACCAAACTGGCCGTGTGGATCATCTCGGTAATCTCCGCCAACCGCCGATGCCGCAGGGAAACTTCCCCCGCCGTTGCCTTCGCCACCAACAACACCAACGCCGGGCGCAGACGCTTGCCCCCCGCCCCAAACAGGTACTCAGCGGCGGCGGACAAGATGGGATGCCGTCCCCCCACCAACTGGCGCAAATGCTCACTCAACTGCTGTAAATCGGCTTCAACGGGCGCAAAGGGGGCGGTTACAAGGGTCATGGCGGTTGAGTTACATTTTTTTACATTATGTATCCCTATTCTAAGGGATGGAACCCAAGGCAAGCTACTCACAGTGGAATATCTCAGGCATCCGGCCAGCCTGAACCCCTGGTCACCGGGGCAGGGCGACCCGAAATGATGGTAATTGTACTCAACCCTTCGGGGAGACCCCTGAACGTTACGAACTCGTTATATTTTTTTCAGATTTGCGCGGCTTTATGTTAACTTCAAAGAAGAAATTTAAGTTCTCTGGACGGGTTGCGTGCGATTCTTCACCCTTGGGGCGGGAAAAGTACGGACTGGGTCTGGATTTAATAAATCGCAATAAATACGGGTGAGGGGTTACGAAATTTCATGTTTGTGGGGGAATCAGGCGGTAGTTGACCGCTTGGTTTGGGTTTGAGAGCGGTGGTGGTGAGGAATGGGTCGGGTACAGAATCATTTGGGCGTAGATTGGGGCGATGACAATTCCATTACCAGTAGTAATTCTGCTGGCCGCTACCGGCTATGTGGGGTTCATCTATCTGCTGTTGAGCCTGTGGGCACGGCGGCGACGTCGGTTCCAGGGTTAGATGGCCGCTGAGGTAACGGTTTGGGTGCCCGCCACGACGGCGAATCTGGGGCCGGGGTTTGACTGTCTGGGGGCGGCGCTGGATTTTGGCAACCGGTTTCATTTTGTCCTGCGGGATACGGGGGCACCGATAACCGTGGTTGGGGCGCAGATTCCGGGGGAAAATTTGGCCTACCGGGCGTTTGCTTTGGTGTATGAACGGTTGGGTCTGCCGGTGCCGCCGGTGACCTTGACGTTAGAACTGGATGTCCCCTTGGCCCGGGGGTTAGGCAGTTCGGCGACGGCGATTGTGGCGGGGATGCGGGCGGCGCATTACCTATTGGGGGAGCCCGTCCCGGCATCCCAGGTGTTGGCGTGGGCGGTGGCGTTAGAAGGGCATCCCGATAATGTCGTTCCAGCCTGGTGGGGGGGCTGTCGGTTGATCTGTGGGGCGCAGGTGTGTGCGATTCCCTGGCATCCGGAAATTGTCCCGGTGTTGGCGATTCCCGAATTTACCCTGTCCACGGCGCAGGCACGGGCGGTGTTACCCAGCCACGTCCCTTACCGGGATGCGGTGGCGAATTTGGGGGCGTTGGGGTGCTTGCTCCAGGGATTGCAACAGGGAGCCGGGGAATTACTACGCACGGGCTTACAGGATCATTTGCACCAACCCTACCGGCGCAGTCTGATTCCCGGCTATGACGCCGTGGAACGGGCGGCTTTGGGGGCGGGAGCCTACGGGGTGGTGATCAGTGGCGCTGGACCAACGTTACTTGGGTTAAGCGCACCGGCGGACGCCCAGGGGGTGGCACAGGCGATGGTGCAGGCGTGGCAGGACGTGGGAATTACAGCCATGGCTCGGATCAGCCACGTGCGGGAACAGGGGGCGCAGGTGCAGGGGTGAATCCGGTTTGCCCCTTTGCAGGTCGGGCGGTACATCGTACAATGGGGGCGTATTCCCGGCAAGCGTAGCTATGGTTAAAGTCAAAGGGCGACCCCGGCGGCAAACGTCTCTCTGGTCGGCATTGTTGGCGGGGTTGGGCATGGGGGCGTTAGCCGGTGTAGCGGCGGTAGTCGTGTTCTCTCCTGAGCGGTTCACGACGATCACGTGGCCTTGGTCGGGGCAATCGGCGGGAACGGTGAGTGAGGATTGCGATACGGGCACGTTAACGCAACTGAATTTCCTCACCTGTTGGCACGCCCCCGCTACTGCCGTAATGACGCAACAACGTTGGGATGCGGTCACGTTCGCCCAGAGTTTGGGGGATAATCTC
The DNA here is from genome assembly GCA_039794725.1 of Gloeomargarita sp. HHBFW_bins_162. Taxonomy (GTDB): domain Bacteria; phylum Cyanobacteriota; class Cyanobacteriia; order Gloeomargaritales; family Gloeomargaritaceae; genus Gloeomargarita. Next base: position 2,224 of record JAUQVQ010000135.1, on the reverse strand, counting down.
ATGCCTTTTTTACGGCGGGAACCCTGGCCGGGCTTAGCAGAAGCGGCCAAAACGGCTCGGGTTCCCGTGATGATGTACCACGATATTGTGCCGGAAAAACAGGTTTTTTTTGATGTCACGCCTCAAGAATTAGAAGAGCATTTTCAATTCATCAAAGACCAGGGGTTAACCCCGGTTAGTTTAGATGCCTTAGTTACCCATCTGCGGACGGGTTTACCTCTGCCGCCCAAGCCGATTGTACTGACCTTTGATGATGGTTATCTGGGGCATTACGAGTACGTTTATCCCCTGTTGAAAAAATACAATTATCCGGCTTCGTTTTCGATTTACACCCAAGGCGTGGGGCAAACCGCCGGGCGACCGAAAGTGACCTGGGCACACCTGCGGGAAATGGTGCAAAACCCTTTGGTTACGATTACTTCCCACAGCGTTACCCATCCGTTGGATTTGCGCCCTTTGGATGATGCCGCGCTGGAACGGGAGTTGGTGGAATCCAAGCAGATTTTAGAACGGGAGTTGGGCAAACCCATTCATTACTTTGTCTATCCGGTGGGGCACTACGATGACCGGGTGCGGGCGGCGACGGAAAAAGCGGGTTATCTGGCGGCCTTTACTATGCGCAATGGCGAAGAGTTTTATGCGGGTGAATCCAAGGATTTACTGACCATTGAACGGTTTGGGCAATCCCGGTTGGTGCGGGTGGCTCCCAATGCCTGGGGTGGTGCGGGGGTGGCGGCTCCTTTGGCGGGGATTGATTTTTCGGCACCGATTGCTCTGCAACGGACGACGATTGACGGGGTGGATTTGGTTTTGGTGCAGGGCGGACGGCCGATTACCCATCACGCCGATTCCCGGTATCAGGTGGAGGAATTTTTGCGGCGGGAACCTCGGGCAACGGCTGTCGTGGACGGGGGCTTTTTCTCGTTGGAATCCCTCACCTCGAATGTGATGATCGGGCCGGTGTACGCCCAAAATACCCAGCAATTTATCCCCGGCGGCAATGGCGACAATCCCAAGCTCAAGGGTCGCCCCTTGGTGGTGATCACCCCGAAAACGGTGCAGTTTATCCCCTTTGACCCGCTCAAACACAACACCTTGGCGGGAGTCCAGGCGGAGGTGCCGGGGGTCACGGATTTGTTTGTGGCTTCGGCTTGGTTGGTCAAGGATGGTCAACCCCGTGACTACGCCAGTTTTGGCAATTTGTTTGGTTTTGACGCAGAGCGGCACCGGGCGTTTTGGGGCTTAAACCAGAGCGGTCAACCGATGATCGGCATTTCCACCAACCGAGTGGATTCGGTGTGGTTGGGGCGGGTGTTGGCACAGGCAGGCTTCCGAGAAGCGGTCATGTTGGACTCCGGGGCGACGGCGGCTTTGGCCTACCAGGGCAAACGTTATACGTTGTATGAACCTCGCCCGACTCCCCATGCGGTATTGCTCCTGCCACCGGATACACCGTGAATGTCTTGGGGTTAATTGCCGGAAATAGCCGTTATCACTGGGGTTGGTGGCACAAGGGACAACTCAAACGCACGTGGCACACCCCCTGGCAGGCTCCGACGACTACCTGGGTGCAACGGCATTGCTCGTGGCCGGTGTATGTGGTGTCCCCGGTTCCCAAACAGGTAGAACTGTGGCAAAGTTATCCCCAAGCTAAAATCATTACATTGTCTGATATTCCCTTAATGGGGATATACGAAACCTTGGGGGTGGATCGGGCGTTGGCTGCGTGGGGAGCAAGTTGCGTTTACGGAACGCCGGTGTTGGTGATTGATGCGGGGACGGCGATTACCCTCAATGCGGTGGATGCACAGGGGCAATTTATGGGCGGGGCGATTCTCCCTGGGTTAGCTCTACAATGTCAGAGCTTGCACCAGGGGACGGGGGCATTACCGTTGGTCACTTGGCCGTCGGAACGTCCGCCTTTGTGGGCAAAGGATACCGTTTCTGCCCTGCACAGCGGCATTGGTTATACGGTGCTGGCGGGATTAAGGTTTTACTTGGAGCAATGGTCGGGGCAGGTGGTGATTACCGGGGGTGATGGGGCGTGGTTGGGGCAACAATTGCGGCATGAGCGACCGGATGTGATTTGGGCACCGGATTTACTCCTGCGGGCGTTGGGGTGGTTAACGATTCAACCGGGGAAAAGAGGTTAACCCTGTTGATGTATTAGCAATCCCTTTTGAAGTGAGGGCGCCTCTAAAAATTGTCAATGAGCGGTCGCAGG
>JAUQVQ010000134.1:0-4954 GCA_039794725.1 Gloeomargarita sp. HHBFW_bins_162 | reverse complement strand
ATTAGAGGTTAGTCCCAGCTTAAAAACTTTTCTACAAGATAATTTTCTGAAGCAGTATAAAAACGGTAGAAAGCTGTTTCTGAAAGCCAGCAAACTCAATCCCAATTTAATTCCCCTCGAACCAGAATTTACCTTAGAACAAGCCCTCGACGAAGATTGGCTCCCCTGGCAACCTGAGTAAACCACCTATGAATTCATCCTATGAAATGAAGCAACCTCAGCATGGGGGAGATCGGCTGTGGGCGGCGAAAATTGCCGGGTGTGAACCGGAGAAAATTCTAGATTTTTCGGCGAATATCAACCCCCTAGCACCCCCGGATTGGGTAAAAGAATTGATAATCCAAAATCTCCATTTACTTCCCTATTATCCCGACCCCAATTATCGAGAATTGCGGCGCAGTATTGCAATGTTTCATCACATAGAACCGGAATGGGTGTGGCCGGGGAATGGGGCGGCGCATTTACTTACGTGGTTGGGACGGGATTTAGCAACTCAGGGAACGGTAACCCTGGTCACGCCTGCATTTGGGGATCATGGGCGGGCATTGTTAGCCTTTAACGCAGAGGTTAAAATGTGGCGTTTACCCTGGGAACAAAAGTATATAAATTTACCCCTATCGGGACAAGGTTTATTGCTCAGCAATCCCCACAATCCTACGGGTTATTTATTCCCCAAACAGCAATTGCAAGAATTATTAAATCACTGGAAATTGGTAGTCATTGATGAATCGTTTATGGATTTTTTACCGCCCGGGCGGGAGCAAAGTTTAATTCCCGATTTAACCCAGCATCCTAATCTGGTCATTTTACGCTCATTAACTAAATTTTATGGATTAGCAGGATTGCGTTTGGGTTATGTGCTGGCTCACCCTGACAACATTCAACGCTACCAACAGTGGGATGCCCCCTGGAGTGTCAACGGTTTAGCGGCAGAACTTGGGAGGCAATTACTCCAGGATCGAGAATTTCAACAGCGCACCTGGGATTGGTTAAGCGTGCATTACCAACAGGTTTATAACGGCTTATCGTTAATCCCCGGCTTATATCCTTATCCAAGTGCGGCCAATTTTATCCTTGTTAAAACGGCTATTCCTGCCCCTAAGTTACAGCGGCAATTGCTCATCAATCATCGCATTTTCATCCGAGATACGCTGAGTTATCCCGAACTGGGAGCGGGGTACTTTCGGGTCGCAGTGCGGTACAGGGATGACAACCAACGGCTCCTGGCCGCCCTAGGGAGCGAGTGCATAGCCCCGCAGTAAACTCCCAATGGTTTTGGCCGTAATTTTCATTTGCACCCAGGGATTGGCCGGTACCACCGTTTTGTAGAGGTAACTTTCAAAGGTCAACCGTTGCACGTCCCGGTCGCTACACATCTCCACAAAGGCTTCCCGGCTGGCATTGGAGCGGTAAAACACCCGTTGCAACAGGTCAAGCACCGCATAGGTCATCCCGTACTGACGATCCCATCGCCGCAGATATTGCCGCAAGTCCCGCTCCGTGGGAATTTTTTGCCCCGATTGCGACGCTTCCACAATAGTTTCTGCACACATCCGCCCCGATTTGGCCGCAAAATAAATCCCTTCCCCTGAGGATTTGGTCACATAACCGGCGGCATCCCCCACCAACGCCACCCGACCGACTACCCGCCGAGGCCGAGGATGTTCCGGGATGGGATGGGCTTCCACCTTGATCACTTCGCCCCCCCGCAACCGTGCCTGCGCCCGTGCCCGAATCCCCGCTTGCAATTTGCGAATATCGGCTTTGTGTACCTGCATCGTGCCGGTGCCGACCGCTACGTGGTCATACTTGGGAAACACCCAGGCGTAAAAATCAGTGGACACATCATCCCCCACATACATTTCCGCCAAATCTTCGTAATAATTCATCTGTTCTTGGGGTAGGCGGATACGTTCTTGAAACGCAATCGCATAGTTATAATCCCCCGCATCAATCGCTTTTGCCACTTTGGAATTTGCCCCATCGGCACCAACAATGAGGTCAACTTCAAGGGTTTTCGGAGTTCCTTCCGGGCGACCATTACTAAAATCGTTGTAGTGCAAAATATAGGAATCTTGAGAAGTTTTCGGTAGGGTAATTTCCTGCACCATGCCGTTAATTAAATTTGCGCCTAAACGAGCAGCACGGTTGCGTAAAAATGCATCCAAAATTTCCCGCCGACACATGCCAATATACTCATGGGCGTTTTCTAATTTAATATCGACTTCTACATTGGATGGGGAAATCATTTTCATCTGCCGCACCCGCCGGTCAATGATGTTAGGAGGCAGATCAAATTCATCCACCATACACAGGGGAATGGCTCCACCACAGGGTTTGCAGTTATCTAACTTACGTTCAAATAAATAGGTTTCAATACCCGCCCTAGCCAATGTTTCGGCTGTAGAAGCCCCCGCTGGACCGCCACCTACCACTGCTACTCGAAGTGTCACAGTAATCTACCTTAAACTCAAATGCCTACGGGCGCAATCGTAGCACGGTTTTTCTGTCCTTGCCGCTTTCTGTAACAGCCTTGCAACATTGGGATACCTTGAGAGCAATCCTAAAAGATTCGAGAACAAAGAAAAGAGAGAACCAAGACGGTGCCCCCACAACCCTTGTTGCAAACTCAAAAGGGATTGCTATAGAGTCACCCTACAATTAGGGCGTTTATCGGCAATTATTTTTATCACAGTATGCTAATGATTAACACCTGAAGATGGGGTGGTTTCAACATCTGCTAATTTTATGTAGCAGTCCTTTTTGAATGTGAACCAAGGGTCGCAGGGCGTAGCCCCGTTTTGGTTTTCTCCCCTGGCCCGTTCTGGAAGAGGGGCAGACGTGAACGAGGCATCACTTTGGTTGTGAACTCATTTGGGAACCTCTATTAATTAGAAATTAGCGGTCGCAGGGGGGCACCCCCCACCTCTGGTTCCCCGTAATCTCTGGATGCCAACGGAGAGATGCTTGGCTTGCTTGAACAAATAGAGGTGCCCATTTATGATTGCTATATTTGTTTGGTAGAAGTTTTCCAGAGATAACCAAGGGGTACGACCCTCTCGCCCAAGCCTAATGATGAAAATCAAGGGACTGTTGGCGATTGTTCCCTGTGTCATCGCCCTATTCACCTTCCTCCAGGGGCGCCGGTTGCACTCCCAATCCAATTCCCCAGAATCGCCTGTTACCCAGGTCGATGTGTTGGTCTATGGGGATGAACCCGCAGGGGTGGCGGCGGCGATCCAAGCCGGACGGGGCTTACGGGGACAAGGACAAGTCGTGCTGATCCGTTCTCAACCGGAGTGGGCGTGGGTGGGTGGTGTGTGGACTCGGGGTGGGTTGGCCTATCTGGATCGCAATCAGATGCACGGGCATCCCCCATCCTGCCGTTTTTATCAGGAATTGCTTGATACGGCTCAGGTGGAACGGATTGCCGCCAATGCCAGCTTGATGGACTGGGGAATGCGGCGGTTGCTCCAGGAGGCGGGGGTCAAACTGATTCACCACACCCGGCTAACGCCTCAGGTGCAGGGTCAGCGGGTGGAGTGGTTACAGGGCAATGGGCGGCAATGGCAGGCGGCAGTCATCATTGATGCGACCCCGGAGGCGGAACTAGCCCGGGCGGCGGGTTTGCGTTTTGAAAAGGGATTTGCAGGGGTGGGATTGCCCCAGGTGACGCTGGCGGTTTCGCCGGTATTTGAACTGACCCCCCTGACGTTGCACCAATTGGCGGCCATCGAACGGCGGATTTTAACCAACCCAGTCCTCATGCAGGAACTCCGGCATCGGATACGGCGGGACAATGCCCCTCAGGATGCAGAATTTCTGTTACGAAATTTCCATCTGCCCCTGGAGGTGCGGGGTGATTTTGCCGACATTTACAGTACAGCGTTGGGGGCGGCTTACCATCGGTTTCGGGGCATGCCCTTGCGATTGGGGGGGGCAGTTTGGCTCGATCGGGGGAATGTGGCAGTGGTGGCCCAGAACCGTTTGTCGTTTAATGGCCTTTTGTTCCAACTTTCGACTCAGCAGGTCGAACAGTTGATCCGAAATCAGCGCCAACCCACACCCGCCATGCACCAAGAACTGCACCATTTGCAGACTTGGTTGCGTCGCTTCCCGGAAGCCGAACACGTCGAGGTTTTGCCCCCGCTAGAAGTGTATGTGCGGCATTTGATCACGGTCACAGAAGTGTTACGCCCGCTGGATGTAGTGCAAATCATGTCGGGTGGTGTACCGCCAGAAGAGGCGATTGGCACGTTTCGTTATGCCTTTGATGCCCGGGGGGGGATTCCCGGTTGGCGGTATGCGTTACCCCCGAAGGTGACCTTTCGCTATGGGGTAGGCAGTTCCTTGACTCGGATCAGTAATTTGGCGGTCATCGGCGGTGCGGCAGGGTTTCCAGGGTTGGCGGCTACTGTGGGACGGATTGAAGAACGGAAGGTTTGCACGGGAGCCTATTTAGGACGCATGGCCGCCCAAGCAGTACAAACGCAACAACCCCTCAATAGCATCGCCCGTTAAATCCACCCAGCCTGATCGGTAATTACATAGCCATCCTAGAAGATTAAAAAAAAAGAGAGAGAACCAAAGACGGGGGGTGCCCCCCTGCGACCGCTAATTATGAATTAAGCGTACCTCTATTTCTGCAAACGGGCAGAGAATTTCTTAATGAAAAGGCAGAGATTACGGAGAACCAAAGACGGGGGGTGCCCCCCTGTGACCACTAATTATGAATTAAGCGTACCTCTATTTCTGCAAACGGGTAAAGAATTTCTTAATGAGAAGGCAGAGATTACGGAGAACCAAAGACGTGGGGTGCCCCCCTGTGACCGCTAATTATGAATTAAGCGTACCTCTATTTCTGCAAACGGGCAGAGAATTTCTTAATGAAAAGGCAGAGATTACGGAGAACCAAAGACGGGGGGTGCCCCCCTGTGACCACTAATTATGAATT
>JAUQVQ010000133.1:0-4973 GCA_039794725.1 Gloeomargarita sp. HHBFW_bins_162 | reverse complement strand
GAAGGGTCGCAGGGCGTAGCCCCGTGTTTGGTTTTTCTCCTTTTGGGAGAGGGGCAGGGGGTGAGGGTGAATAGAACAATCATGCACAAATATAGCAATCCCTTTTGAATTGGAAGGGTCGCAGCGCAGCCCCGTGTTTGGTTTTTCTCCCTTTGGGAGAGGGGCAGGGGGTGAGGGTGAATAGAACAATCATGCACAAATATAGCAATCCCTTTTGAATTGGAAGGGTCGCAGGGCGTAGCCCCGTGTTTGGTTTTCTCCCCTCTCCCTCGATGGGAGAGGGGCAGGGGGTGAGGGAAATAAAATCACAACCAATTTTTAGCAATCAAAACCTCCGCAATTTGCACCGCATTCAACGCCGCTCCCTTGCGAATCTGATCCCCACACAACCACAAATCCAACCCGCACGGATGGGACAAATCCTGACGAATTCGCCCGACGAGAACCGCATCTTTTCCAGACGCATCCATGGGCATGGGAAAGTAATTTTTTTCCCAATTTTCCACCAATTCCACCCCCGGACTCTGAGCTAAAATTTCCCTCGCTTTGGTCACGGGAAACGGTTGCATAAACTCTAAATTCACCGCTTCCGAATGCGCCCGCAAGACCGGCACGCGCACACAGGTGGCGGTTAACCGCAACTCCGGCACACCCATAATTTTGCGGCTCTCTTGGATCATTTTCATTTCTTCTTGGCAATACCCCAACTCATTGCAGGGGCTGTTGTGGGGAAATAAATTAAACGCCAAAGGATAGGGAAATATCTCGGTTGTGACCGGCTCATGGTTTAACATCTGTTGCGTTTGGCGTTGTAATTCCTGCATTGCCCGTGCCCCCGCCCCACTTGCCGATTGATAGGTCGCCACCACCACCCGTTGAATCGGTTGCACCTGATGCAGCGGATAAATGACCACACAAAGTAAAATCGTTGTACAGTTCGGGTTGGCAATGATGCCCCGGTGCTGCTCTAGGGCGTGGGGATTCACTTCCGGCACCACTAAAGGCACCTCCGGCTCCATCCGAAACGCACTGGAATTGTCAATCACCACCGCCCCGTTTTGTACCGCAATCGGTGCCCATGCCCGGGAAACACTCCCACCGGCTGAAGCTAGGACAATATCTAAATTTTGTAATTCCAATGCACTGACAGGACGTACCGGCACCGATTCCCCCTGGAATGCCAAAGACTGCCCCGCCGAACGAGGCGAAGCCAACAGGCGCAACTCCCCCACCGGGAAATGTCGTTCCGCCAGCAGGTGCAACATTTCCGTGCCCACCGCCCCGGTCGCCCCCAGCACCCCCACTCGATAGCTCGCCATACCCCGTGCCGATAATAACGCTAAGATACTATATGCACAATTGAGCCATGTACATGAAAATTACGCAGGAATCCTTACCAAACAGTCAACTGGGGTTACGGGTAGAAATCCCCGCCGATGAGGTCGCCAAACGCCATGACACCATATTTAAAAAACTATTAAAAAACGTTCGTTTACCGGGGTTTCGCCCGGGCAAAGTCCCCCCCCACATTCTCCGGCAGTACGTGGGTGATGCCGCCATCGGGGCTTCGGTGGTCGAGGAATTGGTGGAAACGGCCATGCCCCAAGCCCTTAAACAACTTGACGTGCCCACCATTGGGGAACCCCGTCTCCGGGATGAGATGGAAACCCTGGTGCACAATTTTCAACCCAATCAGCCGTTTGTATTTCAGATGGCGATTGATGTGTGGCCGGAAGTGACCCTGGGGGATTACCACAACCTCCAGGTGCGGGCGGCCAGATATGAGTTTGACCCCGCTAATGTGGATGAAATTTTGCAGCACCACCAGTATCTGCGAGCCACTTTAGTCCCGGTAGAACGGCCTGCCCAAATTGGGGATGTTGCCATCATTGACCTGGATGCCTATTACCAAACCGAAACCGGACGGGGGGATGTGGTGCCGGAGTTGGAATGTCGGGATATGGAAGTGGATGTGACCGAAGATGATGAAGAATTTTACCAGGAAGTCCTCACCGCTTTGGTGGGAATGCAGGTAGGGGAAACCAAAAGCGTTACCCTGGTGACCGATGCGGAATTTTGGGAAGAGAATTTGGCCAACCAAACCTTTATTTTGGAATTTACCCTCAAGGAATTAAAAGAGCGAGAATTACCCGAATTGGATGACCTGTTTGCCCAGGCGATCAGCGACTGTGAAACGATGGCCGAATTGCGTAATTTTCTGCTGGAACGGGAGCAAAAACGCGCCGAAGAACGCACCCAAGAAACGATTGAAATGGGAATTACCGATGCGCTGGTCGAAATCACCACCACCGAACTACCCCAAACCTTTGTCCAACGGCATTTGGCCGATTTATTTAGCGATTTACTGGAGGGTTTTCAGAAGCAGGGGGTTGACCCCAAAGAACTCAACGACTGGCTGACCGAAGAACGGATGCAGGCCATTGGCACCGAACTACTGCCCGCCGCCGAACGCCGAGTCAAACGGTTCCTGGCACTGAGAACCATTGCCGAACGGGAAAATTTACACCCTGACCCCGAGGAATTGGCTCAAAATATCGCCCAAGCCCGCCGTTCCCCAATCGCCAAATCCCTCAGTGAAGCCGAATTGGAGCAGGTGGTGCGGGAATCCATGCGCCAAAAGTTAGCCCTGGAGTGGCTCCAGGAACGCGCCCAGATTACCTTTTTGACCCCGGAGGAATGGCTACGCCAGCGTGACCAACTGCTGGATGCGGATGAGCCATCCCCGGCGTCCGATACCGAGGCTGAATCCCCGGAAGCAACGCCAACAGCGGCTACAACCGAACCGTCAGAACCAATCCAGATTGCCCCCAAACCAACGCCTGCGGATGCGAAGGATTGAGGCATAATGGGAAATACATCCAGTTGGCGGGATGCTTTCCTTTGGGGAAGTGGGATAACGAGGCAATCAATAGGGAATAGAACCATGATCACAAGTACGGCGCAGATTCCGTTGATTACGAGTATGACGGAGGCCATGATCCAGGAGGCTCCCCCCCGCCCCGGTACGGGTTTTGATGTTCTGGAGCGGCTACTGCAAGCCCGGATTTTGGTGCTGGGGACGCAGGTGAATGATACGGTGGCCAATCAGTTGGTGGCCAATTTACTTTACCTGGATGCCCAAGACCCGACCCGGGATATTAAATTATTTATCAATTCGCCGGGGGGTTCGGTGACCGCAGGCATGGCGATTTATGATACGATGCAACAGGTGCGGGCGGATGTGTCCACGATTTGTTTTGGTCTGGCCGCCAGTATGGGGGCGTTTTTGCTCGCTGCGGGTGCCCCAGGTAAACGCTTCTCCATGCCGAGTTCCCGGATTATGATCCACCAACCGCTGGGGGGTGCGCAGGGACAGGCGATTGATATTGAGATTCAAGCACGGGAAATCCTGTACCACAAGCGTCGGTTGAACGAATTGCTCGCCCATCACACCCGCCAACCCTTTGAACGGATTGAAGCGGATACGGATCGGGATTTCTTTATGTCTGCGGAGGAAGCCCGGGACTACGGCTTGATTGACCACATTCTCACCCGTGATACACTCTACCCCACTGCCGTTTGAGCGCATTTGTCCTTTCTGGGAGGGTCTATGTCCCGCTACGATGCTCATCTCAAATGTTCCTTTTGTGGCAAGTCCCAGGAGCAGGTACGCAAACTCATCGCTGGGCCAGGGGTCTACATCTGCGATGAGTGCGTTGAGCTGTGTAACGAGATACTGGAAGAAGAGTTAGCCGAAGCCCGGGCGATGACCCCGGCTCAAAAGCGCAAACCGGCTCCGACCCGCCCCCCCGCTACGATTAGCTGTGAGGCTTTGCCCCGTCCTCAAGAAATTAAACATTACCTCGACCAGCACGTGGTGGGACAACAGGAAGCCAAAAAAGTTTTATCGGTCGCCGTTTACAATCATTACAAACGCCTGCGCGCCGAGAGCCAAGGCAATGATGACGGGGTAGAGTTACAAAAATCGAATGTGTTACTCATCGGGCCAACCGGCTGTGGCAAAACCTTATTGGCGCAAACCTTAGCCAAATTGTTAGACGTACCCTTTGCGGTGGCGGATGCCACCACTTTGACCGAAGCGGGCTATGTCGGTGAGGATGTAGAGAACATTCTTTTGCGCCTGTTGCAAGTGGCGGATATGGACGTAGAACGGGCGCAGCAGGGCATTGTGTACATTGATGAAATTGATAAAATTGCCCGCAAAAGTGAAAATCCCTCCATCACCCGCGATGTCTCAGGCGAGGGTGTCCAGCAGGCGTTATTAAAAATTTTGGAAGGAACCATTGCCAATGTTCCCCCGCAAGGCGGGCGCAAACACCCCTATCAGGAGTGCATCCAGATCAATACCAGCAACATTTTGTTTATTTGCGGGGGAGCTTTTGTGGGGTTAGAACGGGTGGTGGAGCAACGGGTGGGGAAAAAATCAATGGGCTTTTTGTTGCCCGAGGAACCCGCTACGCCCCTGCCGCTGAAAGAGAAGCGGACGGCTTCGACCCTCCGCGCGGTGGAACCGGATGACCTGGTGAAATTTGGCATGATCCCCGAATTTACCGGGCGGATTCCCATCATTGCCGTGCTTGACCCCTTAGATGAAGAAGCCTTGGCGGCCATCTTGACCCAGCCCCGTAATGCTATTGTGAAGCAATATCAAAAATTGATGCGCATGGACAACATCGAACTGGAGTTTGAGCCGGAAGCCCTGCAAGCCATCGCCAGAGAAGCCTATCGGCGCAAAACGGGAGCCAGAGCCTTACGCAGTATTATTGAAGAATTAATGCTGGAAGTGATGTATGAATTGCCCTCCCGTCAGGATGTTGCCCATTGTCGGATTACACGGGAAATGGTCGAAAAACGCTCAAGCGATGCAGTTTTATTGCACCCGACTGCTCGTTCCCAACCGGCTTAGAGAGTTTCTAACTATAGCAGTCCTTTTTGAATGGGAAACAAGGGTC
>JAUQVQ010000132.1:0-5009 GCA_039794725.1 Gloeomargarita sp. HHBFW_bins_162 | reverse complement strand
GACTTCTTACGGGAGTAATTTATGCCTAGATATAGCAATCATAAATGAGATCACAACTGATGCCTCGTTCACGTCCGCCCTCACCCCCTGCCCCTCTCCCAGAACGGGAGAGGGGAGAAAACCAAAACGGGGCTACGCCCTGCGACCCTTGTTTCACATTCAAAAAGGACTGTTCTATTCACATGGCTATAAGTTCGACAAAAACTGGGGGTTGACATTTTCTACTCAAACTGAATTCGAGACACATGCAAGAGGTCTATTAAGGGATTCTGTGTCCGACTGAATAATTAGGGCACCTCTATTAATTAGTAATTAGCGGTTGCAGGGGGGCAGCCCCCGTCTCTGGTTCTCCGTAATCTCTAGATTTCCAGTTAAGGGATTCTTAGCTCGCTTGAATAAATAGAGGTGCCCATTAGAGGTTCCCTATGATTTATTTCTTAATCTTTGAGGATTGCTATCGCAGTGTCCTGTTGAACGACAGCACCAACTGTCAATTCATTGAGTTGAATTGCCTTACCCGTTGTCCCCAGCCAAAGTAGGTATTCCCAATTCCCTGCCGGACCAAGCAGAGGGGAAGCAGTAATGCCCTGAATTTGCCACCCCTGGTTCACCGCCGCCTGCCCGACCGTGAGAATCGCCTGCGCCTGCGCTTTTTTGTCCTTAACCACCCCCCCTTTGGCAATCTGCAACCGCCCCACTTCAAACTGCGGTTTCACCAAAATAACTGCTTCCTTCGGCGCACACAGCAATTCCCACAGTGCCGGTAAAATTTTGGTTACGGAAATAAACGACACATCCACCACCCCCATATCCGGCCAGGGGTCATGCTCCTGGTACATTTGCGTCGGTTGAAGATAGCGTAAATTGGTGCGCTCCAGGAGCCGCACCCGGGGGTCGCAACGCAGTGCCCACGCCACCTGCCCGTAACCCACATCCACGCCGTAAACCAAACGGGCACCGTGTTGCAACAAACAATCCGTAAACCCGCCGGTCGAGATGCCCCCATCCAGAGCTACCCGGTTGGCGACGCTAATGGTAAACGTCCTGAGGGCATGAGCGAGCTTTTCCCCACCCCGAGAAACGTAGAGGGGACGGGTTTGCAGATTAATCTCGCTATCGGGAGCCACTAATGCCCCCGGCTTGTCCACCACCTGGCCATTCACCCGCACCCAGCCTGCTTGGATTGCCCGTTGTGCCTGTTGTCGGGTCGGGCAATGTCCCAACGTCACCAGCAGGGTATCCAGGCGTGCTTTCAAGGAAAGAAATTAGGTCAAACGTCCTGCTCGCTCAAACCCTGGCTGAGGTGGTCAAAGGGTTCCGCAATAAAATCCCCACTGATCCCCGCCTGTGCCGCCATCGCCTGCACTTGTTCCTTGAGAATTTGAATCCCCCGCACCGATGGCCCTAAAGGTACCCCCAACGAATTGTAGGTTTCCCGCAACCCCTCTAAAACCCGTTCGTCCAGCACATCCGTATTCCCCGCCACCAGAGCATAGGTGGCATAGCGCAAGAAATAATCCATATCCCGCAGACAGGTGGCATAACGGCGGGTGGTATAGGCGTTGCCCCCTGGACGGATCAATTCCGGCTGTTCGGTAAACAGTTGGGATGCCGCCGCACGGACTAAATTGGCCGCCTCCCCATTAATCATTTTGGCGACCTGGATTCGCGCCAGCCCCGTATCGAAATAACTTTGTAAACGGTCAATTCCATTCCGGTCTAAATAACGTCCGGCCAGGTCATAACGGGCAATCACGCTGGTAATGGCATCTTGCATAGCAGTACCCTGATGATGAAAAGCAATTTTTACAGCAGTTTTTAGCTTACCACGCCGGTTCCCCCTGCGCTCCGTAAACTTTTTTTGGCGTGGGATTCTCCAATAATGGTATCTCAAGATACAAACCCTCGCCCCGGAGCTTCCTAAGATTGGCGCATTGTGGACAGAATCTGTTTTTCTAGGAGCATAAGTTCATGGCGAAAACGGCTCAGGAAGTCTTGCAGATGATTCGTGACCAGAACATCCGCATGGTGGATCTAAAGTTTGTGGATATGTTGGGGACGTGGCAACACTGTACCTACGCCAGCGAATTGATTGATGAGGATACCTTTACCACCGGGATGCCCTTTGACGGTTCCAGTATCCGGGGCTGGAAAGCCATTAACGAATCCGATATGCTCAAGTGTCCCGACCCCAATACCGCCTGGATTGACCCATTTATGGCGGAACCCACCCTGAGCATGGTCTGTACGATTAAGGAACCCCGCACCGGGAATTTGTATGGTCGTTGTCCTCGGGCGATTGCCCAACAGGCGGTGGATTATCTGATTAGTAGCGGTGTGGGCGATACGGCCTATTTTGGGCCGGAGGCAGAATTTTTCATCTTTGATGATGTGCGCTTTGACCAGAAAGAATTTGAAAGCTACTATCACGTGGATTCCAGCGAAGGGCGGTGGAACAGCGGTCGGGACGAAGACGGCGGCAATTTGGGCTACAAACCCCGCTACAAGGAGGGCTATTTCCCGGTTGCCCCGACGGACACTCTGCAGGATTTGCGGACGGAAATGCTGATTACGATGGCCGCCTGCGGGGTGCCAATTGAAAAACATCACCACGAGGTGGCGACCGGCGGGCAGTGCGAATTGGGATTCCGGTTTGGGACGTTGCTCACGGCGGCGGATAACCTGATGACCTACAAGTATGTCATTAAAAATGTGGCCCGGCGGCACGGGAAAACGGCGACCTTCATGCCCAAGCCCTTGTTTAATGACAACGGTTCCGGGATGCACACCCACCAGTCCATCTGGAAAGACGGTCAACCGTTGTTTGCGGGGGATAAGTATGCCGGGTTAAGCCAAATGGCTCTGTGGTACATCGGGGGGTTGTTGAAGCACGCACCGGCGATTCTGGCTTTTACCAACCCCACCACCAACTCCTACAAACGCCTCGTGCCGGGGTTTGAAGCTCCCGTGAACTTGGCCTACTCCCAGGGCAACCGTTCCGCTTCCATTCGGATTCCCATCTCCGGTACCAATCCCAAGGCCAAGCGGTTGGAGTTCCGCTGTCCCGATGCCATGAGCAACCCCTACCTGGCGTTTTCGGCGATGTTGATGGCCGGTTTGGATGGGATCAAAAACCAAATTGACCCGGGCGAGCCGTTGGACAAAAATATCTACGAACTTACGCCGGAAGAACTGGCGAAAGTGCCCTCCACGCCCGGTTCGTTGGAAGATGCCCTGGCCAATTTGGAAAAAGACCACGAGTTTCTGCTGGCGGGCGGGGTCTTTTCCGAGGACTTTATCGAGAACTGGATCGCCTGGAAGTTGGATAACGAGGTGAACCCGATGCGCTTGCGGCCGCATCCCTACGAGTTTGCCTTGTACTACGACGGTTGATGGTTGTCTAGCGGCCTCGATGGGAACCTCCTAAACCGTAAGCCTCCGCCAGTGGGTGGGGGCTTTTTTGCGGTTCTCTTCCCGGCCAATCAGGCTAGGATGGGGGTAAACCTACGGTCGGCTCCATGAGTGCATTCCCGGAACAGTTCCCTGCGTGGCTTGCCCATCCCTGGGGTATGGCGGTGCTGTTGAACACGGTTTTGATTGCGCCGTTGTTGATCCTACCGCCCACTCTACTCACCCGTTGGGGGGCGGTACACGCCTGGCTGTTGGGGGTCATCCTCTGGGGAACGTTGGGCTGGCGGGGCTATTTGGTCGTCATCATGTACTTCCTGGTGGGGTCAGCCGTGACTAAAATCGGGTACACCGCTAAGGCCGCCCAAGGAATTGCCGAGAAACGGGGTGGGGCACGGGGGCCAGAGAATGTCTGGGGTTCCGCTGCTGTGGGGGCTCTCTGTGCCGTAGGGATTGCCGTCTGGGGGGATCACGGGACAGTCCCCTTACAGATGGCGTTTGTGGGGAGTTTCGCCGCTAAGTTAACTGACACCGTATCCAGTGAAATTGGCAAAGCCTACGGTCGCCGCACGATTTTGCTAACCACATGGCAAGCGGTTCCCCCCGGTACGGAAGGGGCGGTCAGTCTGGAAGGCACGGTGGCAGGGCTGTTGGGCGGGGTGGCCTTAACCCTGGTCGGCTATGGGGTGGGCATGATCCCCCTCATGGGCATCCCCATCGGTGTGGCGGCGGCGTTTGGGGCAAACCTGGTGGAAAGTTGGATCGGGGCGACGTGGCAAGGACGTTGGGCCTGGTTAACCAACGAGTGGGTGAATGGCATCAATACCCTGGTGGGAGCAACCCTAAGCGGGTTGGGGGCATGGGTTTTGCGCTTTTGGATGTAGTACCTCTACGACAATCCTAAAAGGGAACCTCATATCAATCCCTAAGTAGCGGTCGCAGGGGCGCCAGGGATTTCTATCGCATCCTATCCTGAACTGATGGCAAGCCATGCCAATGACCTAAACATCCGCCTACCAATAGGGCAACTGGTGGACTGCCGCTGGCTACCTCTGCGAGGTACAACAGGCAGGGTCAGGCTTTGCGGTTCATCCGTTGCCACTGTTGCAGAGCCGCCCCAGCGATATTAAATGCGGCCCAACTGGCGGCCACAATCACCGGGCCAAGCACCACCGCAATCCGCCAGTCAATCTGGGGTAAAAAGTCCATGATTCTCCTCCGCACAGTCCGAAATTCAAGTTTTCTTTATCTCAATTATAGAACCAAGATTCACCCCAACAAGGACACACTCAAGGGAACTTCTATTAATTCATGATTAGCGGTCGCAGGGGCGCAGCCCCCGTCTCTGGTTCTCCGTCATCTGGGCATTCTGGCAATAGAACTTTTCCTTTGCTTCAATAAATAGAGGTGTCCTTAAATTCTCCCGCTCACGAGGTCAACCACTGTAGTGACAATTTGCTCCGGTTGTACTACCGTCAAGCGTTCCAGGGTGCCATTGTAGGGCGTGGGAATGTCCTGAGAGGATAACCGCACCACCGGCGCATCCAATTCATCAAACAGCCGCTCCATGATCCCCGCTGTGATCTCTGCCCCAATGCCCC
>JAUQVQ010000131.1:0-5024 GCA_039794725.1 Gloeomargarita sp. HHBFW_bins_162 | reverse complement strand
TAATTGAAGGATGTTATAGGGCAAGCAAAAAAGAGAGAGAATTAACAACGGGAACTATACCCCTGTGACCCTTGCAATTAAATTGCTTATTGGGCTTTCACAACCTGGTTAATGAAGTTACGAGGCCCCTGATAGCCCGTTAATTCTGCTAACTGATCCAGTGTTTTTACCCCAGGATAGAGTTTGCCGTTGATCTCCCAGGTGGGATAGCCTTTGATGCCCACATCAATACACTTTTGCGCCTGACTGTTCACCCCCTTGGGGTCGCATTCAATGTAATTAATTTTCTGGCTGGCTTCCTTGCCAAAGAGTTGCTTTTGCTGATGGCAATGGGGACACCAATAGGCACCGTATTCCCGCGCACCCACCTTGTTCAAATGCTCTACCAACGCCAATTCCGCTGGTCCTGAACGGGTCGTTACCGGTGGGGGCGACTGTGCCCCTTGTGCAACTTGCCCGGAAGTTGACCCGGTTTGCACCGACGCATCCACCCCGTTGTAGGCGGCTAAAATACCCAACAATGCGACCAACACCACCACCAGAGCGGTCGTAAACAATTGCCCCACATCCCGCCACGCCCGGCCAAAGGTCGCCAAGAACCAGAGTAAAACGCTCAAAATCGCCGAAGTCACGCAGTAAACACACCAGGCTCCGATTTTCACCGCCATCAGATACACAAAATACCCGCTGGAAACCAGCATCGCCGTTGTCAAGGCAAACAACGCCCACGCCCAAGGGAAATCCTGTTCCTTTTCCTGTCGGGGAGCCAAAACCACCGCCACCACCGCTACGGCTGTATAAAAAACGAACCCCACCAAGGAGAGGGGAATGCCGAACAACTGAGCGTAATCACTCTTGAGCACCTGCTCGCACCCGGTCGTGGGACACACCACACTGCCGCCTAACCAATGGGTAATGGTGATGTACGCCGTTTCAATGGCCCCAATTCCGGCGAGAATCCCGATCATGGAGCGGGAATGGCGTTGCCACCAGGGGGCACTACGACGACGGTTGAGTAATTTGCTCATAGGTGTGGGTGGGAGAGTCGTTTGGGTGAGTAGGACTGAGGGGGGGCACGTCAGGTTCCAGGCATCGGCGCACCGCTTGGACAAAATGACTGACCCGTTGCGGATCAATGGGCTGGTCAATCTGCCCCTTGCGTTTCAAGGAACTGGCGACAATCACCCCATCAGCGGCTGTTAGTAAGTGTGCCACATTCTCCGCATTGGCTCCACTGCCGACTAAAACCGGCACCCGCCCCGCCGCCGCCCGTGCCAACTCCAAATCCTCACGGGTGGGGGGATGCCCGGTTGCCCAGCCGGAGAGGATGATGCCGTCAGCTAACCCCCGCTGAATCGTCTCCTGCACGGCGGTGGTTAAATTCGGCGTACCCAAGGGACGGGCGTGTTTCACCAGGACATCCGCCAAGATATACACCCGAGCGTCCAACTCCCGCCGGTAACGCAGTAAGCGATGGGCACAGCCTTCGATCAACCCCTGATCCGTCGCCATTACGCCAGTTAAAACATTCACCCGGATAAACTCGGCTCCCACATTATGGGCAATCGCTAAAGCACTCAGGGCATCGTTACGGAGCACGTTAATTCCCAAGGGCAAATCCACCAACGCCCGCACCCGCTGGGCGATCAAGCTCATGGCACTTACCACCGCTGGATCGACCTGATGCTGGGTAAAAGGGGCATCAAAAAAGTTTTCAATAATAATTCCATCGGCTCCCCCCGTTGCCAGGGCACTCGCTTCCTGTTCAGCACGCTCGATCACAGCAACCAAACTTCCCCCCCACCGGGGCGCCGTCGGCAGGGGTAACAGGTGAACGACCCCAATCACCGGATGGGCTGTGCCAAAAACCCGCAGTAAATCCATGCTTTCCGCCGCAGTTGCTCGTTACTTATTATACCCCTGGGATTGGGCGAAATTCTTAATCTGTTCTTTACGCTTCGCTCCCCCATCAAGGGATAGACTACTGAGGGAAACTGGATCATCTGACAAAAAATAGAGATAGTGGCTTATGACGGCAGAATCGCAACGTTTGGCGGACAAGACCCAACCGTGGAAACAGTGGGGGTCTTACCTGGGAGAACGACAGTGGGGTACCGTCCGGGAGGATTACAGCGATACGGGCAACGCCTGGGATTATTTCAGCCATGACCAAGCCCGCTCCCGTGCCTATCGCTGGGGCGAAGATGGGTTGGGGGGGATTTCCGATAACCAGCAATTGTTATGCTTTGCGTTAACCCTCTGGAATGGACAAGACCCGATTTTGAAAGAGCGGTTATTCGGGTTAACCAACAGCGAAGGCAATCACGGGGAAGATGTCAAAGAATACTATTTCTACCTGGACAGCACCCCCACCCATTCCTACATGAAATATCTGTATAAATATCCGCAAAAACCTTTTCCCTATGATGATTTAGTGCATACCAACCGCCATCGTTCGACCTTTGAACCGGAGTATGAATTATTAGACACGGGAGTGTTTGATGATAATCGGTATTTCGACGTATTTGTGGAATACGCCAAAGCCAACCCCCAGGAAATTTGGATCAAAGTGCGGGCGGAAAATCGGGGCAGTGAAACCGCTCCCATTCATCTGATGCCGACCCTGTGGTTTCGCAATACCTGGAGTTGGCCGGATGCCAAAGATAAGCGCAAACCCAGCATCAAATGTCTGGATAATCAAACCGTTGTCGCCGAACATCATCAGTTGGGAACCTATTATTTAACCGCCCAAGAAGGGGGATATTGGTTCTTTACCGACAACGAAACCAATTTGGAACGGTTGTTTGATTCGCCCAATATCCATCCCTTTGTCAAAGATGCGTTTCATCGTTATCTAATCGAAGGCAAAACCCATGTGGTGAATCCCGGTCGGGTGGGCACGAAAGCTTGTGTGCATTACCTTTTGGATGTCCCGGCGGGGGGGGCGGCGGAAATTCTCCTGCGGTTGAGTACCCAAGCCACGCCCCTGAATGCGGCCGATGGGGCAGAGGTATTTCGCCAGCGTATCCAGGAAGCGGATGAGTTTTATGCCCAAGTCATCCCCGCCAGCACCCCGGATGACCAGAAAAATATCATGCGGCAAGCGATTGCCAGCTTGCTGTGGACGAAGCAGTTTTACTATTACCCGGTGGATGAATGGCTCAAGAGTGATTCGGGTGTGCCGGGGTATATGGGGCGGCAAGTCGTACGCAATAAAGAATGGTTTCATTTTGAGGCCAGAGATATTCTCCTCATGCCCGATAAATGGGAATATCCCTGGTTTGCCGCTTGGGATCATGTGTTTCACGTGGCGGTGGCCGGGATGGTTGACCTGGAATTTGCCAAGGAACAATTACTAACGTTAACCAAAGACCGCTACATTCACCCGAACGGTCAACTGCCCGCCTACGAATGGAATTTCCATGATGTGAATCCGCCGGTACATCCCTGGGGTGTGTGGCGCATTTATTTATTAGAAAAAGAACGTACAGGCAAAGGGGATCGGGAGTTTTTGGAACGGTCATTTCATAAACTTTTGCTCTACTTTACCTGGTGGGTGAACCGCAAAGATTCCATCGGGAATAATGTGTTTGAGGGGGGCTTTTTGGGGCTGGATAATATCGGGGTGTTTGACCGCAGTGCCCCCTTGCCCACCGGGGGAGTTTTAGAACAGGCGGATGGCAGTGCCTGGATGGCGGGTTTTTCCCTGTATATGCTGAACATGGCCTTGGAATTGGCTCTGGAAAATCCGGCCTATCAGGAGGTGGCGACCAAGTTTTACCAGCATTTTTATTACATTGCTGGGGCGATGGACCGGGTGGGTCTGCAAGCCGATGAACTCTGGGACGAGGCGGATGGGTTTTTCTACGACCTCCTGCGGCTTCCCGATGGTCAGGCGGTGCGGTTAAAAGTCCGTTCGCTGGTGGGGTTGATTCCCCTCTTGGCCACGACCGTGATTGAAGCGTGGGTGCTGGAGCGATTGCCCATCTTCCGCCAGCAAATCGAGGAATTTCAGCAGAATCATCCCCACCTGTTCGCCAATGTGGCGGATCCGACCAAACCGGGGGTGCATGGACGGCGGTTGATTGCGATTGTGAATGAAACCAAACTGCGGCGGATTTTGGGGCGGATGCTGGATGAAACCCGCTTTTTGAGTGATTACGGCATTCGTTCCCTGTCCCGCTATCATTTGGAGCATCCCTACGTCTTTCAGGTGGGTTATCATCCCTACGAGGTGCGCTACGAACCCGCCGAGTCCACGACCGGGATGTTTGGGGGCAATTCCAACTGGCGGGGGCCGATCTGGATGCCGTTGAATGTCCTGTTGTTACAAGCCCTGATTGTGTTCTACAGCTACTACGGGGATGAGTTTCGGGTGCCCTGCCCCGCTCCCGAAGGTCCTTTACTCACCCTCTGGGAAATCAGCCAGGAAATCGGTCGCCGGTTGATTTCAATCTTTACCCGCAATGAGCAGGGGCGGCGACCGGTGTACGGGGGATGCGAAAAATTCCAAAATGACCCCCACTGGCGGGATTTAATCCTGTTCTACGAATACTTTCACGGGGACAACGGTTTGGGGGTGGGAGCCAGTCACCAGACGGGTTGGACGGCGATGGTGGCGCGGTTGATCCAGTTCCAGCAGGTGGCCACCGCTCAGATGATTCTGGAGGAGGGATTCAAACCGAGTATCGAATGAGAGCACTCCTGCTGCGGATAGGGTGTCTCGCTCAATTGCCAATAGACCTCTTGCGTCAATGTTAATAACCCAACTCTAAACCCTTGGACAAATCAAGGTTTCTTGGTTTGGGATTTTCTCCCCCCTCTCTTGATGGGAGAGGGGTCGGGGGTGAATATAACAATTTAAGAATCATGCAAGAGGTCTAATCTCTTAGCTGGAATCCAGAGATTACGGAGAACCAGAGTCGGGGGCTGCGCCCCTGCGACCGCTCATTGTGAATTTGAATTAAGGACACCTCTATTTATTGAAGCAAAGGAAAAGTTCTCTTGCCAGAATGCCCAGATTA
>JAUQVQ010000130.1:0-5067 GCA_039794725.1 Gloeomargarita sp. HHBFW_bins_162 | reverse complement strand
ACGGGGATGTCGCGGCTGGGGGTGTCGTGGTTGGAAGCAATTGCCGTCATCAAAGCCATCCACAATGCTCCCGGATTACGTTTAGCCAGTATCTATTCCCATTTGGCGACGGCGGATGACCCCGACCCCTATTTTGTGCGCATCCAACAGCAACGCTTTAGCCAGATACTACAGGAACTGCAACGGTTGAATTTCCCCTTGCCCAAAATTCATCTGGCCAATTCCGCCGGTATGCTTTTGGACAGACATCTGCATTACGATATGGTGCGGGTGGGGTTGGCGTTGTATGGGTATGCACCGGCGGTTCACCTGGAGAATATTCTGCCGCTCCAACCCGTTTTACAGGTACGCGCTCGGATTACCCAAATTAAAGACATTCCCGCCGGTACGGGGGTCAGCTACGGGCATCGGTTTATCTCTGAACGTCCCTTGCGGCTAGCCACGGTGGGGATTGGTTACGCCGACGGGGTGCCCCGGGGCTTGTCTAACCGGATGACGGCACTGGTGGCGGGGCAACGGGTGCCCCAAGTAGGTACGATTACGATGGATCAACTGATGCTGGATGTAACGGCGGTTCCCCAGGTGCAGGTGGGGCAGGTGGTGACGCTCATCGGTCAGGACGGTTCCCAGCGGATTACAGCGCAGGATTGGGCAGAGGAATTAAACACGATTACCTGGGAAATTCTCTGCGGGTTTAAGCATCGGTTGCCCCGGGTCTTAACCGCCGCCCAACGCCTGGGTGAGGACGTACACACTGCCCAACAGGATAGCTCCCCCCGCCCAGCGCATGGTTACGGGTGGACAAAACCGCCGGATCAGACTGCCCGCCAGCAACCCCATGCCGTTCAGCCCCAAGGTGGCTAGGGCAAACCCCAACCCATAACTCCAGCCTGATACATCCCCCGGCATTTCTGTACCGTGAGCGTAGCCGTGAAACAAGGCTAAAAATCCGACCAGCGGCGCACTCCCGTACAACGGCAACCGAGTGCCCAGTAGCACCAACACCCCAAAAATAAAATCAGAAGCGATAATGGCCGGTTCCACCAACGGCAACGACCAACCGCCCATGCCCACCACCGCCCCCAGGGTCATAACCCCGATAAACGCTAAAGGAACCACCCACAGAGCCATGCCGCCCAGTTGCGTTGCCCACAAGCCCACCGCCAGCATCGCCAACAGGTGATCCAATCCCCCCAGGGGATGTTCCACCCCATGCCAAAACCCGTGCGCCGCTCCCGCCTGGACATGCGCTAACGCCGCCGGAGCCGTTAATAAGCACCACGTCAGGGTCAGGAGCAGGGTAAACCGTTGGGAAGGGGGTAACCGCATGGGCAATGATTCCTGAGTTAAAAACGCCTTTAGAATTGTAGCCCTAGGCGTCCACCAATGCTTCCAAACCCGCCCGGTCGGGGAGATAAAAATGCTCCGGGTCGGGGCGCACCAGCAGACCATCCTGTTCGAGCTTTTTTAAGACGCGGGTGACGGTTTCGCGGGTGAGGCCGCAGAGACTACCCAGTTCCCGGTGGGGCAGATTGGGAATGAGGACACCCCGTTTTTGCACCTGCCCTTGGCCTTCGGCGAGAAATAACAGCACATCCGCCAGCCGGGAGGTACTCTCCGATTCCCGTACCTGGAGACGGCGGTTCAACTGCTGAATCCGTTTAACCAATAACTGCGCCAAACGAAACCCCACCTGCGGTTCCGTATTGATTAACTCCCGAAAATCCTCCGCCGGAATACTGCCGATGGTAACCGGGGTGAGGGTGACCACATCGCTGGAACGGGGGGACGATTCTAAACTGGCCATTTCCCCAAAGATATTCCCAGGCCCCAGAATGTTCAGGGTAATGTCCCGGCCTTCCCGGTTGCGGGTGACAATTTTGACCCAGCCGGCAATTAATAAATAGATACAGTCGCCCCAATCTTGCTCGATCAGGATGGTTGCCCCCGCCGGGTGTGGCCGCACCACCAACCGCTGGCTGGCACGGGTTTGGATCGCCGGGGGGAGACCGTGAAACAGCACCGTGGAATTGAGAAATTCCGCCAACGAAGGGGAAGCAGGCATGGTTGACCGAGAGAGCAGATGCTTATCCTATTGTCCGGAAAAAGTGCCTTCCTGCCCAGAGGTGGGTAAATAAATCTGTTAAAATGCACCGTAACATTGCCAACGGGATAACCTAGGGGGCTTGACTGTGGGTTTATTTAGCCGCTTTTCACGGGATATGGGTATTGATCTGGGCACGGCCAACACCTTGGTCTATGTGTCCGGACGGGGGGTGGTTTTACAAGAACCGTCGGTGGTTGCCATTGACCAGGATCAAAAAATTCCCTTGGCGGTGGGCGAAGATGCCAAACGGATGTTGGGACGGACACCGGGAAATGTGGTGGCGGTACGCCCCCTACGGGATGGGGTGATTGCCGATTTTGATACGGCGGAATTGATGCTGAAGCACTTTATCCGGCAGGTGCATGGGGGTCGTTCCCTGGCGCAACCCCGGATCGTGATTGGCATTCCCAGTGGCGTGACCGGGGTGGAACGGCGGGCGGTGATTGATGCGGCCATGCGTGCCGGTGCCCGGAAGGTGGATTTGATTGACGAACCGGTGGCGGCGGCGATTGGGGCGGGTCTGCCGGTGGACCAGCCGATTGGGAATATGATCGTGGACATTGGCGGCGGCACGACCGAGGTGGCGGTGTTGAGTTTGCAAGGGGTGGTACTGAGCGAATCGGTGCGGGTGGCGGGTGATGAACTCAGCGAAGCGATTATGAGTTACATGAAAAAGGTGCACAACCTGGTGATCGGGGAGCGCACGGCGGAGGATATTAAAATTGACGCCGGTTCCGCCTACCCGGTGGGCAACGACGACCAGATTGTGGAAGTACGGGGGTTGCATTTACTGTCGGGACTGCCGCGAACCGTGACCATCAAAGCCCCGGAAGTGCGCGAAAGTATGGCGGAACCCCTGGCGGTGATTGTGGATGCGGTAAAGCGCACCTTGGAACGCACGCCCCCGGAATTGGCCGCCGATATTGTGGACCGGGGGATCATGCTGGCGGGTGGGGGGGCACTGTTGCGGGGGTTGGATACCCTGATCAGCCACGAAACGGGGATTGTCGTCCATATTGCCCCGGAACCCTTGAATTGTGTGGTGTTGGGGACGGGGAAAGTGTTAGAAAGTTCACGGGGGTTAGACCGGGTGTTCAGTAGTCGTTCCGGTTAAAAGCAAATGGGTGTAGGATAGGGGCAGTTTCAGCGCAGTACCATGACCCGGTTCGAGTTCCTCCGTCGCTGGTGGCAACGCTACACGCCCCAAATTCTGGGTGGGGTAAGTGTGGTGGCTCTGGCGATTTATCTGCAAACTACCCAGGCTTGGGTGGTACGGGAAGTGTATCGGGGGTTGCAGGGGCGGCGGGTGCCGGATACCCGTTTGACCGATGCCCGGATTCAGGAATTGGAAACCCAGGTGCAAGAACTCCAAATTCAGAACCGGCAGTTGCAAGAACTCCTTAACTACAAACAAAAAACGCCTCTGGCAACGGTGGCAACCACCGTCGTGGGGCGCAGTGCCGGGCATTGGTGGGAACAAATTTGGGTCGGTGAAGGCAGTAGTAAAGGCGTGACTCCGGGGACGGTGGTGTTGGCTCCGGGCGGCTTGGTGGGGCGGGTGTTGGATGTCACTCCGAATACCAGCCGGGTTCTTTTGGTGACCGACCCCAGCAGTAAAGTCGGGGTGATGGTGAACCGTTCCCGGGCGATGGGTGTTTTGGTGGGGCAGGGAAGCGGGCAGACGGTGGTGGAGTTTTTTGATAAAAATCCCGATGTCAAACCGGGCGATACCCTGGTGACCTCCCCTTTTAGTACCATTTTTCCGGCGGGGATTGCGGTGGGCAAAATCGAAAGTATTGACTGGCGAGCCATGCCTGCCCCCCAGGCGACTGTGCAACTCCACGCCCCGATTGAGCGGCTGGAATGGGTTTTACTCCACAGCTATGGTGCGAAATCGGCTCTCCTCGCTCCCTAGTATCGGGGGCATCGGTGCAACGATTCTGTCGGCGTTGGCTTCTCTAGCGTTACTGCCGTTGCGGTTGCCGGGGATGGAATTGGCGGGGATTGCCCCGGATTGGCCGTTGATCTGGGTGGTGGCTTGGAGTGTGAAACGCACGCCCTGGCAGGGGTTAATTGCGGGGGTGACGTTGGGCATTTTGCAAGATGCCTTGGTCAATCCAGGGGTGGGGTGGTGGCCGTCCCATGCGCTGGGGTTGGGGCTGGCTGGTTTTTTAACCGCCCTTTTGCAAAAAGACCGCCTAATTCAAGAGGATTTTATCTCGATTGCTTTGATCGTCTTTGCGATGGCCGCCATTAGCGAAACCGTGATGGCGGTGCAGTGGAGTATTGTGGGGGATCGTCCCCTGGGGCAGATTTGGCTGAATCACCAACGGCTCACCCTCGCATCAGCAATTCTGAGCAGTCTCTGGGCACCCCTGGTGTATATGCCCCTGAGTCGGTTGTGGCAGAGCGATTAAAATTTTCAAAACGGATTGGATTTCATCCCAACTGGTCACGGGGTAGGCTTAAGCGTACCGCGATTAAAAAGAACCCGTACCCCGGCGACCGCTCATCACCAATTTTTAGAGGTATTTATGCAATTGGGAAAAAATCTCTCGGTGAGAATCCAGAAATTACGGAGAACCAGAGGCGGGGGTGCCCCCCTGCGACCGCTCATCACCAATTTTTAGAGGTGTCCTTGCGTCAATGGTATTAACTCAACTCTAAAGCCTCGAACAAATCCAGGTTTCTTGGCTTGGGATTTTCTCCCCTCTGGGGGTCAGGGGTGAGGGTGAATATGACAACTTAAGAATTATGCAAGAGGTCTAATCTCTCGGTGAGAATCCAGAAATTACAGAGAACCAGAGGCGGGGGTGCCCCCCTACGACCGCTCATCACCAATTTTTAGAGGTGCCCTTGCGTCAATGGTATTAACTCAACTCTAAAGCCTCGAACAAATCCAGGTTTCTTGGCTTGGGATTTTCTCCCCTCTGGGGGTCGGGGGTGAGGGTGAATATGAC
>JAUQVQ010000129.1:0-5069 GCA_039794725.1 Gloeomargarita sp. HHBFW_bins_162 | reverse complement strand
GCCCCAGCAAAATATAAATCAACACCATCTGCCCCGCCGTAATTTTCCCAGCCGCCAGGGAATTAAAGGGCAGTTGATTCGTCCAATTCACAATCCCCAGCAAAATATCCAACGGATAGGACAACAGTGCCGCCGTCACCACCCCCGCCTGGAACTGAATCAAGCCAATCACCGCCGTCACCATCCCCCCCAACGTCAGCACAATAATCAGGGGAGCCGCCACCGCATTCAGCAAAATCGTATAGGTGTTGATCAACCCAAAGCTGTACAACTGCAGGGGCAACGTCCACAGGTAGGCCGCCGTCGGCACCGCAATCAACTCCGCCACCGCCGGGGGCAAAAACGTCAAACTCTGGGCAATCGGCGTCGCCAGGAGCATCAACCCCAAGGTTGCCAAAAAACTAAACTGGAATCCCAGTGCCCCAATCCAGGTGGGATTGTACAGCAAAAGTACCGCAGCTACCAGGAGCAGTAAATGCAGCGGTTGCCGTTTGCCGGTCACATCCCCCTCGCCCGTTTGCACCAACCCCCACAGCCCCACCGCCCCCATCAAGGATGCCCGTGCCACCCCCGCTTCAAAGCCCGCCAGCATCACAAACACTCCCAGGGCGCACAAGCCCGCAATCATCTGTGCCCGCAGTCCCAGGCGATTGGTCAACGCCAACACCGTCCCCAACAGCAACGAAACGTGGAACCCGGAAGCGGCAATCGTGTGCGCCAAGCCCGCCCGTGTAAACGAAGTACGTAAATTCCCATCCAAATCCACCACCCGTGCCCCCACCACCATCGCACTCACCAACGGCCCCCGCTCCTCTCCCAGAGCCTGCCGATGCACGTCCACAATCCGTTGCCGCAGTCGCCAAAACCCCCACGTCCCCGCCCCCGTCGGGTCAGCAAAATACACCTCCTCCCCCCGCATCCCGGCAAAGGTATTATTCTGCGCCAGATAATTCTTAAAATCGAACCCCCCCCGAAACGCCGCCGTCACCGGCAGATAAAGCGCACCTTTCACCGACACTTTGCGCCCCGGCGTCACCCCTTCCGCCTGATCCGGGGGCACCGTCACGTAGAGATTACCCGTCACCCGTTCCGTGCGCATGTAGGGAGCCTCGCCCACTTCAATCTGTTGCGCCTCCAGGAAAAACCGCCGTTTCCCACTCGAATTCAAACGGGGTAAATTCAACGCCTTGCCCGTCACCACCACGTCAAATTCCGGGGCTTTGTGACTAATATCTTGCGCTCCCGGTTGAGGCGTGCGCAGTTGCAAATAAAACCCCGCCAGGAGAGCCACCACCGCTGCCACCAGCCACACCCACCACACCAACCCCAACCGCCGCAGGGCAGGGATTCTCAGAGCCGCTATCGCCAACAGGACTCCCCCCGCCGCCACCGCCAGCACACCCACGGAAAGACCGCCAATCGCCAGGGGAATCTGCGCCGCCAACAACCCCAGCACCCAAGCGGCACAAATAACGACCACCACTTCCGAATGAATCTGCTTGCCCATGCCCTTGCCCGCACCTTGCCCCGATTGTACCCACACCCTTTCTCAGAGCCAAACGACTTGGTAGCCCAGATCACATCCGTTAGCGGCTAAATCCCCACTGTTGCAATTCTTAATGTAAAGCAGATGTTAACAGATTAAAATCATTACATTATAATTACATATTTTTCGGTAAATATGATTTTTGAAGAGAATAACTTGAACTCAATCCTGAAAATATCTGCATTTTTTGTTTTACTAACTGTTAAAATAATTAACTATAACAAATTTTATTCTAAGTTATTTTTAAGCTATATTTTGGATAAAAATCGTATGAGCATATTTTTCAACATATAAACAAATTTTTCATCCGGCAATTTCGTGTAGAAAAGGATTTACAAATTTGGGGTGAGGGGGAAATCCGGGGATAATGAGAACAGAATCCAACGCCAGGAGCGTGGTATGAAAATCGCAGTCTATGGCAAAGGTGGCATCGGCAAGTCCACCACCAGTTGCAATATCTCCGCCGCCCTCGCCAAACGGGGTAAAAAGGTCTTACAAATTGGCTGTGACCCCAAACACGACAGCACCTTTACCCTCACGGGGTTTTTAATTCCCACCATCATTGACACCCTCAAAGAGCGGGATTACCACTACGAAAATGTCTGGCCGGAGGATGTGATTTACCCAGGCTACGCCGGGGTGAGTTGTGTGGAGGCGGGTGGTCCTCCTGCCGGTGCCGGATGTGGCGGTTATGTCGTCGGGGAAACGGTGAAATTGCTCAAGGAATTAAACGCTTTTGATGAATACGATGTGATTTTGTTTGATGTTTTGGGCGATGTGGTGTGTGGTGGTTTTGCTGCTCCGTTGAATTATGCTGATTACTGTTTAATTGTCACCGATAACGGTTTTGATGCCTTGTTTGCCGCCAATCGGATTGCCGCTTCAGTACGCGAAAAAGCCCGTACCCATCCCCTGCGGTTAGCGGGTTTGATCGGCAATCGCACCAACAAACGGGATTTGATCGATAAATACGTTTCTGCCGTGCCGATGCCCGTGTTAGAAGTATTACCCTTGATTGATGATATTCGCAT
This sequence comes from Gloeomargarita sp. HHBFW_bins_162, assembly GCA_039794725.1. Classification (GTDB taxonomy): domain Bacteria; phylum Cyanobacteriota; class Cyanobacteriia; order Gloeomargaritales; family Gloeomargaritaceae; genus Gloeomargarita. The sequence goes on along the minus strand of JAUQVQ010000129.1, from coordinate 2,492 downwards.
CTCCCGGGTGAAGGGGAAAACCATTTTTGAAATGGCGGAAACCGACCCCTATTTACAGCCTGTTTGCGATTATTATCTCAACATTGCCGACCAACTTTTAGCCCGCCCGGAAGGGGTCGTCCCCCAAGATGCACCGGATCGGGAATTGTTTAATTTACTCTCGGATTTTTACCTGAATCCGCCGAAAACTGCTCAACCCCAGGGAGAACTGCTGATGGTTTAAGCTAAGGCTGGAGTTACTTGGGGGCAAGGTTATGGCAGCGTTTGAAGAGTTTAAGGCAACGTTAAGAAATACCTGGCTGGAGTATGTGCGCAATCACCGGCCTTGGTTGGAAATTTATCTGAAACAACGGGGGTTCAAAACGCCGGATAACGGTCGTCGTCCTGATGCGGGTTTAATCCTCGGTGTGGTGACGATGGCCGCCCCCCAGTTGTTGGATATGTTGCCCACGTTTTTCAAACTCAGCCAGGGCAATCCCGATGCAATTATTGATGCTCTAGATTTGAATTTTGACCCCTTGAAAGAGTTAGCCAAACCTGTCGCACAGTTACCGGAAGCGGCTCCTGATCCTGAGCAAAAATCCGAGGAACAATCGGTTACCAATTCCACACCTTTTTAACTTTTTTAGGAGGAGAATGTCCCATGACCACCACTGTTCAGTCAAGCAACCTCACCTTTGATTGTGAAACCGGCAATTACCACACCTTTTGTCCGATTAGTTGTGTGGCCTGGTTGTACCAAAAAATTGAGGATAGTTTCTTTCTGGTCATTGGGACAAAAACCTGCGGTTATTTCCTCCAAAATGCGATGGGGGTGATGATTTTTGCGGAACCTCGTTATGCGATGGCAGAACTCGAAGAAGGGGATATTTCTGCCCAACTCAATGATTACGAAGAATTGAAACGCTTGTGTTTGCAAATCAAACGGGATCGCAACCCCAGTGTGATTGTTTGGATCGGTACGTGTACCACCGAAATTATCAAGATGGATTTGGAGGGGATAGCTCCGAAATTAGAAGCCGAAATTGGCATTCCCATTGTGGTGGCACGGGCGAATGGGTTGGATTACGCCTTTACCCAGGGGGAAGATACGGTTTTGGCGGCGATGGCGCAACGGTGTCCGGAGTCTTTACCTACTACTGAAAAAGCTGAACCCACCTTGCAACGACTGCTGAATTTTCATAAGAAAAAGGAAAATTTACCCACCGCCAATCACCCGCCGTTGATTTTATTTGGTTCCCTCCCTGACCCGGTAGTAACCCAGTTAACCTTAGAACTACAAAAACAAGGCATTGAAGTCTCCGGGTGGTTGCCCGCCAAGCGTTACACGGAATTACCCGTATTACCGGAAGGAGCGTTTGTGTGTGGGGTAAATCCCTTTTTATCCCGGACGGCCAGTGCCTTAATGCGACGGCGGAAATGTAAACTGATTGGCGCACCGTTTCCCATTGGTCCCGATGGCACTCGGGCGTGGGTCGAAAAAATTTGCCAGGTGTTAGGAAAACCCGCCCAAGGACTGGCGGAACGAGAAGCTCAAATCTGGCAGAATCTCACGCCCTATTTGGAGTTAATTCGGGGGAAATCGGTGTTTTTTATGGGGGATAATTTGCTGGAAATTTCCCTCGCCCGGTTCCTGGTACGTTGTGGGATGACCGTGCTAGAAATCGGCATTCCCTACATGGATAAACGCTACCAAGCGGCTGAATTAGCACTGCTGGAACAAACCTGTCAGGAAATGAATGCACCCCTGCCCCGCATTGTCGAAAAACCGGATAATTACCTGCAAATTCAACGCATTTATGACCTGAAACCGGATTTAGTCATTACCGGGATGGCACACGCTAACCCTTTAGAAGCCCGGGGCATTACGACGAAGTGGTCGGTGGAATTTACCTTTGCCCAAATTCATGGGTTTGGGGGGGCGAGGGATATTTTAGATTTAGTAACCCGCCCCTTGCGCCGCAACCACGCCCTCAGTCAGTTGGGGTGGGAACAGTTGGTGCGTGCCTGAACCCGTTTTTTAATGTTTGCGCTTCTCTCTCTTTTTCCCCCAGATGGGGGATTTTTTTTTAGAGTAGACCTCTTGCATAATTCTTAATTGTCATATTCACCCTCACCCCCTGCCCCTCTCCCATCAAGGAAGAGGGGAGAAAACCAAAACGGGGCTACGCCCTGCAACCTGGTTTCACATGCAAAAAGGACTGCTCTATTCACCCTCACCCCCGACCCCTCTCCCATCAAGGAAGAAGGGAGAAAACCAAAACGGGGCTACGCCCTGCGACCCTGGTTTCACATGCAAAAAGGACTGCTCTATTCACCCTCACCCCCGACCCCTCTCCCATCACGGGAGAGGAAAGAAAACCAAAACGGGGCTACGCCCTGCGACCCTGGTTTCACATGCAAAAAGGACTGCTCTATTCACCCTCGACCCCTCTTCCATCAAGGAAGAGGAGAGAAAACCAAAACGGGGCTACGCCCTGCGACAGATCGGA
>JAUQVQ010000128.1:0-5089 GCA_039794725.1 Gloeomargarita sp. HHBFW_bins_162 | reverse complement strand
GATCCCCATCTCCTTGCTGCGGATTCTGATGCGGAATACGTGGAAACGTTGGTGGTGAATCTGGATGAGATTACCGAACCGTTGGTGGCGGCTCCCAACGACCCGGATAACATTAAAACCCTGAGTGAATGTGCGGGTGACCCGATTCACGAGGTGTTTATCGGTTCTTGTATGACGAATATTGGTCACTACCGGGCGGCGGCCAAAGTATTGGAGGGAGCCGGACAGGTGCGGGTGCGGCTGTGGGTGTGTCCCCCGACGCGGATGGATGAGCAGATGTTGCGGGAGGAGGGGTATTACAGCATTTTTGCGGCGGCGGGAGCCCGCTTGGAAATGCCGGGGTGTTCTTTGTGTATGGGCAATCAGGCGCGGGTAGCGGACAATACCACGGTGTTTTCCACGTCAACCCGCAATTTCAACAACCGTATGGGGAAAGATGCGCGGGTCTATCTGGGGTCAGCGGAACTGGCCGCCGTGTGTGCGCTGTTGGGGCGTATCCCTACCCTGGCGGAGTATCGGGAGATTGTCACCCGCAAAATTGACCCGTTGGCCGCCGATATTTATCGCTATTTGAACTTTGACCGGATACCTGAATTTGCAGTGGGGGCGGGAATCAATTCGTAGATTTATCAACACTTTACTTCTGCAAAGTACATACCCAAAAAGACAGGTCATTCTTACTTGCGGGTACCTCTAAAAACTACCGGTCAGTGGTCGCAGGGGGGCACCTCTGGTTGTCCGTAATTTCTGGATTCCAGTTCAAGGAAGGTTCGCTCGCTTGATTGTGGGACACAAGCAAAACGGCTTCGATACCCGTCGTCATCCCTTGCGAATTTTAAGGGTCGCAGGGCGTAGCCCCATCTCCGGTTCTTCTGTGCCCACCCAAGAATATCCCACAATAGACCTCTTGCATGATTTGCATGATTCTGAAATTGTTACATTCACCCCCGACCCCTCTCCCATCCAGGGGAGAAAATCCCAAACGGGGGCTGTCGCCCCTGCGACCCCGTGAACGAACATCACCCAAAACTGTATCGGTTCACCAAACTCCCCTCAACCCAAACTAGCGTATGGTTAGGTGTACTACGCCTCCAACTGCCCAAACTCGTTATGAGTACGACTGAGGCCGAGATACGCTACAGTAGAGGGGCGAACCACTCCATCTGAGGACGTTTGGACTATGTCTTACGAATTACCGGAATTGCCCTACCCCACGGATGCCCTAGCTCCCTACCTGACGGCGGATGTGTTCACCTACCACTACGGCAAGCACCACGCCGCCTACGTCACCAACTACAACAACCTAGTCAAAGATACCGAGTACGCCGACCTGCCCATCGAAGACGTGATCAAAAAAACCTACGGCGACCCCAGCAAAGTGGGCATTTTCAATAATGGTGCCCAAGCCTGGAACCACACCTTCTACTGGAATTGCATGAAGCCCGGCGGCGGCGGGGAACCGACCGGGGCGTTAGCTGAAAAAATTAAAGCCGACTTTGGGAGCTTTGCGGAGTTCAAAACTGCCTTCAAACAGGCCGGGGTGACCCAATTCGGGAGCGGTTGGGCCTGGTTGGTGCTGGACAACGGCACCCTCAAGGTGACCAAAACCCTCAACGCCGACAACCCGTTTTGTTTTAACCAAATTCCCCTGCTGACGATGGATGTGTGGGAACACGCCTACTACCTGGTGTACCAAAACCGCCGTCCTGACTACGCCCAAGACTTTATTGACCATCTGATTAACTGGGATTTCGTCAGTGCCCAGTACGCCGCCGCTACTGCCTAACGACCGGCTTCCCAACTCAATACAACTCAACGGCAGGGAACCCCCTGCTTTTTTGTCGCCTACACCCATTCCAGACTTTGACAACATAGCCGTTGTTAAAGTAGGCTAAGGGATAGTTAAGCAACATTGCAATTGTTTTAGTTATGGCTCCTATGACGACCGTTGACCCTTCTCTTGACCCGGTGCGGGTGTATTTGCGTGATATTGGCCGGATTCCCTTGTTGAGCCATGAAGAAGAGGTGGCTCTGGGGCGACAGGTGCAGGCGTTAGCCCAGCTACAAGAAAAACGGAGTCAACGGGAGCAGGAGTTGGGGCGTCCCATCACGCAGGCGGAGTGGGCGCAGGTGTGCGGCTGTTCGTTGAGCGAGTTGGAACAGCAGTGCAAAGCCGGGGAACACGCCAAGCGGAAAATGATCGAGGCGAATTTGCGGTTGGTGGTTTCGGTGGCGAAAAAGTACGTAAAACGCAACATAGATTTACTTGATCTCATTCAAGAGGGCACGATTGGCATGCAGCGGGGCGTAGAAAAATTTGACCCCAGCAAGGGGTATCGCTTCAGCACCTACGCCTACTGGTGGATTCGCCAGGCCATCACGCGGGCGATTGCCGAAAAAAGCCGCACCATCCGTCTGCCGATTCATATCACCGAAAAAATGAACAAATTTAAGCGGGTGCAACGGGAACTGGCTCAGAAATTGGGACGCTCCGCCACGATTAACGAACTGGCTGAAGCCCTAGAACTGACCCCCAACCAAGTGCGGGAGTATTTGGAACGGATGCGCCATCCCTTGTCGCTGGATGTGAAGGTGGGGGAGAATTTGGATACAGAATTGGGGGATTTACTGGAAGACCAAGGCCCTAGCCCCGAAGAGTACGCCGCCCAAAACTCCTTGATGGCGGACATTCACAGCGTCCTGAACGACCTCAACCCCCAACAACGGCAAGTCCTGCGGCTGCGGTACGGATTAGATGGGGAAACACCCCTGACCCTTTCCCGCATTGGAGAATTGATGAACATCAGCCGGGAACGGGTGCGTCAGATTGAGCGGGAAGCCCTCACCCGCTTAAAACGCCGCCGTGCCGATATGAAGCATTACCTCGCCGGTTAAACGGGCATTTCTGTCCATTGCCAATTTACAGGCGCAGGGGTTAACGTTTCCAGGTGACTTTCGGGAGAATCTGTTGCTGATCCACCCGGTGTTTGTAGCGAATGGCAAAATTCAACAGCGAATCCAGTAGCGAATCCGACAGGTAATGGGGTTCCAAGCCCAAATCCAACAACTTGGTGTTTTTCGCATTGAAGTAATGTTCTTCTTTCTCAATGCGGGGATTGTCCAGATGGTTAATCGTCACTTTTAACCCCATCGCCGTCCCGGCCTGCTGAACCTTGAGAGCTAAATCCGCCACACTAAACTGCTCGGTAAACTGGTTAAACACCCGAAACTCACCCGGTTGCGCCGGATGGTTCACCGCCAATTCGATACAGCGCACCGTATCCCGAATATCCAAAAAGCCCCGGGTTTGCCCGCCTTTGCCGTACACCGTCAGGGGATGCCCAATGGCCGCTTGGATACAAAACCGATTCAACGCCGTACCAAAAATGCCATCGTAATCCAAGCGGTTAATCAACGCCTCATCCATGCCGCATTCTTCCGTCAGCACCCCATAGACCACGCCCTGATTCAAATCCGTCGCCCGCAGACCCCAAATCCGACAGGCGAAGTGAATGTTGTGGGAATCGTGCACCTTGCTCAGGTGGTACATGGAACCCGGTTGTTTCGGATAGGGCAGGGTATCCGTGCGGCCATTGTGTTCAATGGTGATATAGCCCTCTTCAATATCAATGTTGGGCGTACCGTACTCCCCCATCGTGCCCAATTTCACCAGGTGGCAATCGGGGAATTCTTCCTTCATCGCATAGAGAATGTTCAGCGTCCCGACCACATTATTCACCTGGGTTAAGACAGCGTGTTCCCGGTCAATCATGGAAAAGGGAGCCGAGCGTTGTTCGCCAAAATGGACAATCGCTTCCGGTTGAAATTGACGCAGGGAAGTAATCAAAAACTGATAATCGGTAATATCGCCCAAGAATAAATCAATCGGTTTGCCCGTCAATTCCTGCCAGCGGCGCAAGCGTTCCTGAATCGGGGTAATGGGAGTGAGGGTGTCCACCTGCAACTGCATATCCCAATAGCGGCGCACCAAACTGTCCATAATGCCCACCCGGTGCCCTCGATTCGTCAAATGCAATGCCGTTGCCCAGCCGCAATACCCGTCCCCACCAATGACCAGAACGTTCATAACCTACTGCCCATATTTTGCGATATTCGTTTACTGTACCAGTTAAGGGGGCAATGCGACGCAAAAATAGGGCTGGCTTACAATAAAAAAATCGTTGGCGTGGTGCAGGAGGCAAGGGCATGGGTTGGTTGTTTTCCTCGAGGAATTGGGTTGGCGGGGTAGTGCTGGGGATCAGCCTGAGTTTAACCTTCACCCCAACAGTTGCTCAAAATGCTCCCCTCACGCCCACCCTGCAAACCTATTTTGACCATTTGGAATTGGGACAAGAATCCCTCACCCTGCGGGACTACCCTGCCGCTGTCGCCGCCCTCACCCAAGCGATTAAAGTCCAACCCCAACGCCCGGAAGCCTACTACTACCGAGCCATTGCCCACAGTGCTATGCCGAATCATGATGTAGCGGCTTTGGCAGATATTGAACAGGCGATTAAACTCAACCCCAAGTACGCTCCCGCTTACACCCTGCGGGGAACATTATTATTTCGGCGCAAACAGATGTCGGCGGCACTCCAGGACTTGAATCAAGCCATTACCCTTGACCCCCAGCAACCGGCGGCTTATGGCTTGCGAGGCACGATTAAACGAGAAATGAATGACCTGGCCGGGGCGATGGCTGATTTTCAAAAAGGTATTGAAATTGCCCAAAGTCGCAAACAATTTTCCGTCTATAAAGCCCTGCAACGGGAACTGGAACGCACGCAACAAATGCAACGTTAAACGGGAATCGATTGCGGCAATTGCCCCGTTTGGTACCAAGCCTGCAGAACGCTCCCTTCCCGGTCGGTAAAGCCGGTCAGCGGATTAACCCAGATTAAGTGGGGGTCATTCGGGGCAAATAAATTCGCCATATCGTCCAGAGCGACCCAGGGACAGGGCGGTTCCCCCGCCAGAAAGTCCTCAATCTCCCGCCGTCGTCCCCCGCTAAGCAGTCCATCCTGGCGAATCGGGGTGCTACCAACCATACGGGGATGGAACGGTGGCGAAAAGAACCACCGCAATTCAT
>JAUQVQ010000127.1:0-5101 GCA_039794725.1 Gloeomargarita sp. HHBFW_bins_162 | reverse complement strand
ACGCCTGATCTTTTCTGAGTAACGCTATGCAAACCCCCGCTGACCTGCCCCGCACCGACGACGAATGGCAAAAAATTCTCAACCCGGAGCAATTTCGCGTCCTGCGCCAACACGGTACGGAACGCCCTGGCACCAGCCCGTTGGATAAAAACTACGAACCGGGAAGATACTACTGCGCCGGGTGTGGGACATTGCTATTCACTTCAGAGACGAAATTCAACAGCGGGACGGGCTGGCCGAGTTTTTATGCGCCGGTGGCGGGAGCGGTGGGGACAAGCGAGGATTTTTCCTACGGGATGCGCCGGGTCGAAGTCCACTGCAACACCTGTGGGGGACACCTGGGGCACGTCTTTCCCGATGGCCCTCTGCCGACGGGGCAACGGTATTGTATCAACGGGGTGGCGTTGATTTTTGTGCCGGAAGGGGAACCGGCTCCGGTGATCACCCGGTAAGATAAAGGGGCTATGCCTGGAATTATTCCTTGAGTGCCGCCTACACCCGTCCCCTCGCCCGGTTGATTGAACGTCTGCAACGCCTGCCTGGCATTGGTCCCAAGTCGGCGCAACGGTTGGCATTGCATCTGCTCAAACAGCCGGATCAGGAAGTTCAGGCATTGGCAGAAGCCCTCTTGGAAGCCAAACAGAAGGTGGGGCAATGTCAAATCTGTTACCATCTGTCGGCGGAACCCATCTGTGATATTTGCGCCAACCCGGAGCGGGATCAGCACACGATTTGCGTCGTGAGCGATTCGCGTGATGTAATTGCCCTGGAAAAAACCCGGGAATACCGAGGCAAATACCACGTCCTGGGCGGGGTGATTTCCCCGATGGACGGCATTGGCCCGGAGCAATTGACCATCAACGCCCTGGTGAAACGGGTAGGGGAACAGGACATCAAAGAAGTGATCCTCGCCCTCAGCCCCACCATTGAAGGGGAAACCACGATTTTATACCTAGGGCGGCTCCTGCGACCTCTGACCCGAGTGACCCGCATTGCCTTTGGTCTGCCGGTGGGGGGGGATTTGGAATACGCCGATGAGTTAACCTTAGCCAAAGCCCTTGAAGGTCGCCGGGAGCTTTAAGCCCGCCCGTTCATAATAGAAATAAAGGGTAATTAACCCATCCAATTCTCACGTACCAGCGGTGGAAAAAGGCACTCTGATTGAATTTCAGACTGACAGCGGCACCCGGTTGGGGGTAATCCAACGCCCGGATGGCAAAAAAAACTGGATTGCCAGCGATGCCCAGGGGCGCAGCTACAGCGTTCACCCCCGTCAAATCAGCTTCACCGTGCCGGGGCGCACCTATCTGGCTGAGGATATTCCCGAATTTGAACAGGCCGCCCACGCCTACCAAGACCCGGATGCCCTGGAACTGGCCTGGGAATTGCTCAGCCCTGAGCACCGCTTGACCAACCCCCACGAACTGGCGCAACTATTGTTCAACCAAACCGACCCCCCCATCTGTTACGCCGCCCATCGCTTACTCAGCCAAGACCGGATTTTTTTCAAACAAAAGGGGGACTACTACGAACCGCGCCCCCCCCAACAGGTGCAGGACATCCGCCACCAACTGGAAAAAGAAGCCCAAAAGCAACAGGAAGTCAGTACATTTTACAGTAAAATTCAGCAGGCACTCCAAGGAGAAACCGTCACTTGGTCGGGCAAAGAACGGGTTGTACTGGAACAATTGGAACAATTTGTTATCCTAGAGGGGCAGGAGTCCCGCCCGGTGGCCGACCTGCTGACCCAGTTGGGGTATCCGGTCACGCCGGTCGGGGCACGGGAGTTGCTGGTGGCGTTGGGGTGGTGGCAGGCGCACGAAAACCTGGCACTCCGGCGCAGTTCGGTTCCCACGACCTTTCCTGCATCTGTTTTGGAGGCGGCGACGATGCGTGTAAATGACCCGCCCACCGACCCGGATGCCCCTTGGCGGCAGGATTTGACGGCGCTCAAGGTCTATACGATTGACGATATTAGCACCAAAGAAATTGACGATGGCTTGAGTTGGGAACGGCTCCCGGATGGTCGGGAACGGGTCTGGATTCACATTGCCGACCCCGGTCGCTGGTTAACACCGGGGGATATTTTGGATCAGGAAGCCCGCCGCCGCAGTACAAGTGTGTATTTGCCCACCGGGGTCATTCCCATGTTTCCGGAATCCCTGGCAACGGGGCCGATGAGTTTGCAACAGGGGCAGACCTGTTGTGCGCTGAGCTTTGGGGTGATTTTGCATCCGTCGGGGGAAATTGCCGAGTTTCAGATCACCGCCAGTTGGGTGCGTCCCACCTACCGTCTCACCTACGACGATGTGGATGAATTATTACACTTGCAGGTCGCCGGGGAAGGGGAACTCTCCCAGTTGCACCAATGGGCACAACGGCGGTTGCAGTGGCGGCTGGCGCAGGGAGCGATTCAAATTCAAATGCCGGAAGCCGATATTAAAGTCACCGATGACCAGGTGGATATTCGCCTGCAACAGCCTTCCCCGGCGCGGTTTTTGGTGGCGGAAATGATGATTTTGGCGGGGGAAGTGACGGCTCGGTATGCCCAGGAGGCGGGGTTAGCCATGCCCTTTCGTTCGCAACCCCAACCGGAGTTGCCCCCGGAGGAGGAACTTCTGCAACTCCCCGGCGGCCCCGTGCGGATTTGTGCCATTCGCCGGTGTTTGACCAAAAGCGAGGTGAGTATTACCCCCGGTCGCCACGCCAGTCTGGGATTACCCGCCTATGTGCAGGCCACCTCTCCGATTCGTCGCTACGGGGATTTGCTCGCCCACTGGCAACTGAAAGCCCATCTGCGGGGGGAAGCGCCGGTGTTTCAGGCGGCGGAATTGCAAGCCATTCTCCAAACCGTGACGGCGGCCACCCAAGAAGCCAGTCTGGTGGAACGGCAGACCAACCGCTACTGGAGTTTGGAATACCTGCGTCGCCACAGTGATACCGTTTGGACGGCGTTGGTGTTGCGCTGGTTGCGGGAGGATAGTGATTTAGTCTTGGTGTTGTTAGAAGAATTGGGACTGGAACTGGGGATGCGGGTGCAACGGGCGGTGAAATTGGGCGAACACATTCAAGTGCAAGTCACCCATGTTGACCCTTATAAAGATGTGATTCATCTGCGGGAAGTGGGGTTTTAGGGGAAAAGCCTGAAACTGTAGCAATTCTTTCTGAATATGGAACAGGGGGCGTAGGTTTGGGATTTTCTCCCCTCTCCCTTGATGGGAGAGGGGGCGGGGGTGAGGGTGAATATAGCAATCCTTTTTGAATTGGCAACAAGGGTCAGCGGGGCACCGCCCCCGCATTTGGGGGCACCTCTAAAAATTGGTGATTAGCGGTCGCAGGGGCGCAGCCCCCGTCTCTGGTTCTCCGTAATTTCTGGATTCTCACTAAAGGATTTTTTGCCCGATTGAATAAATAGAGGTTCCCTTGGTTCTTTCTCTCTTCTGTGTTTTTGAATCTTTTAGGATTACCACATGACAACTCAAGAATTATGCAAGAGGTCTACTGAGACGATAATTGCTGAAAAAACCAAGAGGCCGCCGAGGTATTAGTTCCTATTTTTAATTGAGCAATGGTCTGAGATAATAAGGTTGACGTAAAGCCGGTTAGTGTGGATGAATCTTCAACTTTCAGGTATTTTTGCTCCTGTAAAACAAAGATAAATACTTGACCCCCTTGAGCATCAATAACCCAGTATTCAGGAATACCCAATTCAGCATAGAGATGCTTTTTTTGGTCTAAATCAGAATCTAAAGTGGTATCAGAAATTTCTACCACTAGATTGGGAACTTGGTACTGATTCAAGTCAATGCTGCGAGATGCGCCGGGTTGATATTGGGGTAAATTTTCTCCTAAGTATAAGGCAATATCCGGGGCGGCGGCCTGTAAACCGGGTTTCTCCATCAAGCAACTGCCCAAAATTTTAGACTTCAACTCAGGATGTTGCATCAGCCATAGAACTAAAATGGCGGATAAAAGCTCACGCACTTCGGAATGGACAATGCCTTCCCACCCCATATTTTCTACCCAAAGTTGTTGGTCATAAAAAAATAACTGCACTCGTTCAAGGCTGGCATCATCCCGGATGTTTTCGTAATCTTCCCAGGTGGCGGACTGCCACGTTGATTGAATTTGCTTGCCTTTACATACAGCAATTGTCATTGCGATTCCCCCCGTTGGAATTGGTGCAAAAACCAGGCTGCTACCGAGGTATTAGTTCCTATTTTTAATTGAGCAATGGTCTGAGATAATAAGGTTGACGTAAAGCCGGTTAGTGTGGGTGAATCTTCAACTTTCAGGTATTTTCGCTCCCGTAAAACAAAGATAAATACTTGCCCCCCTTGAGCATCAATAACCCAGTATTCAGGAATACCCAATTCGGCATAGAGATGCTTTTTTTGGTCTAAATCAGAATCTAAAGTGGTATCAGAAATTTCTACCACTAGATTGGGAACTTGGTACTGATTCAAGTCAATGCTACGAGATGCGCCGGGTTGATATTGGGGTAAATTTTCTCCTAAGTATAAGGCAATATCCGGGGCGGCGGCCTGTAAACCGGGTTTCTCCATCAAGCAACTGCCCAAAATTTTAGACTTCAACTCAGGATGTTGCATCAACCATGTGCCAATAATCAGAGCCATCAGTTCACGCACTTCGGAATGGACAATGCCTTCCCACCCCATATTTTCTACCCAAAGTTGTTGGTCATAAAAAAATAGCTGCACCCGTTCAAGGCTGACATCATCCCGGATGTTTTCGTAATCTTCCCAGGTGGCGGACTGCCACTGCATCGGAATTGGTTTTGGTTTTTCTACAGAAATCATCATGGGTACCTCTATTTTATTTATCTACGTTAGCAAAGAGTTTCTGAGAAGTTCTGTTGCCAAAACACCCAAATTACGAAGAACCAGAGCAGAGGCGGGGGGTACCCCCCCTGCGACCCCTACTTCCTTCGGAATTTTGTTCCATTTTTAGTTAGGATTGCTATAGAACCCATTTGATATCTAATGTTGCGTCAGTAGACCTCTTGCGGGAGTGATTTATACCTAAGGGAGAGTTCATAGTTAATGATCCCGGCAATTAACCCCCGCCGACGGCGGCGATT
>JAUQVQ010000126.1:0-5106 GCA_039794725.1 Gloeomargarita sp. HHBFW_bins_162 | reverse complement strand
CATCCAACACATCCGCCCGGTTGGTCGCCGCAATCACAATGATCCCGGTATTGCCCTCAAACCCGTCCATTTCGGTCAGCAATTGGTTCAGGGTTTGCTCCCGTTCATCGTTGCCGCCACCGATCCCGGCACCCCGCTGGCGACCCACCGCATCAATTTCATCAATGAAAATAATGCAGGGGGCATTCTCCTTGGCCTTTTTGAACAAATCCCGCACCCGGGACGCCCCCACCCCCACAAACATTTCCACAAATTCCGAACCGGAAATGCTGAAAAACGGCACCCCGGCTTCCCCGGCAATCGCTTTGGCAAGCAGGGTTTTCCCCGTCCCCGGCGGTCCCACCAACAAGACCCCCCGGGGAATCTTGGCACCCACCGCCGTAAACCGCTCCGGTTGTTTCAAAAAGGTGACCACTTCCTGCAACTCTTCCTTGGCCTCGTCCACCCCGGCCACATCCTCAAACTTCACCCCGGTTTTGGCTTCCATTTGAAACCGTGCCCGTGACCGCCCAAAACTCATGGCCTGCCCCGGTCCCCCCGGAATGTTCCCCGACCGGCGAAACAGGAAAATCAACCCGCCAATCAGCACCAACGGAAACACCAAATTCCCCAGCAGACCCCACAACGCCGCATTGTTGCGACTGCTGTGAATGTCAAAATCCACATGGGCTTGCCGCAAACGGCTGATCAAATCCGGCCCCGCCGTCGGTAAATCCACCCGAATCCGCTGGAACCGATTGCTCAATTCCGGATCGGTAATCTCGACAATCGCCGTGCGCCCGCCGTCATACAAATCCAGCCGTTGCACCTGCCCGCCGTCTAGGTATTCCAAAAACCGCCCGTAGGTCATCCGCACCGTCGCCGCATTCAGACCACTTTCCCGCCACATCGGCCCCATCATTCCCTGCCAAAAGAAAAACCCGATGATTAAAACCGGTAACAACCAAAGCAGTACAATTCTCCAAGACAACTTCATTACACGACTCCTGCCCAGGGCGTAGAGAACCTTAAAAATCTGTTCATTATTCTTAATAATAACGGCAAATCGGGGTATTGGGGAAGGTGAGGGTCGGATTTTTGGGTAGTCAGTCTAAGAGCGGGTTGCGTAGGATCGGAGTAGATTAGGGGTAAAGTATAGCGTTTGTAACCATGATGACCGATACGAATTTCAAGGACTACTATCAGGTGTTGGGGGTCAGTCGGGACGTATCGGCGGAGGAATTAAAGCGTGTTTACCGGCGGCTGGCGCGGCAGTACCATCCCGATGTCAACCCGGGGAATAAGGCGGCGGAAGCCAAGTTCAAGGAAATTAACGAAGCCTACGAAGTCCTCTCTGACCCGGAGAAACGGCGCAAGTATGACCAGTATGGCCGCTACTGGCAACAGGTGGGGAATCGTCCGCCTGCTCAGGATGTGGGGGTGGAGTTTGACTTTGACTTTGGCCGCTACAGCAGTTTCGAGGAATTTATCAATGAACTGTTGGGGCGGATGGGTGGCCCAACCGCCGCCGGGCGCAGTAGTACCCGTTACCAAACCCAAATTCCCCGGGAAGTTCCCATTACCTTAACCTGGGCAGAAGCCTTCCGGGGGACGCAAAAACGAGTGCAAATCGGCAGTGAATCCTTTGAGGTACGGATTCCGGCGGGGGTACGTCCGGGCACCAAAATTCGGGTGCGGGGACAAGGGCCGCTGTACCCGACCGGCCAGCGGGAGGATTTATTCCTCATCGTCGAACTGCCCAAGCATCCCTTTTTTGAGTTTGATGAAGCCAATCTAACCGCTGAATTGCCCATCACTCCCGATGAGGCGGTCTTGGGGGCAAAAATTGAGGTGCCCACGCCCGATGGCTCCGTGACGGTGACGGTACCCCCCGGGATGCGGTCAGGGCAGATGTTGCGTCTGCGGGGCAAAGGTTGGCCGAGTGCCCAGGGGGGGCGCAGTGACTTACTCCTGAAAATCCAGATCGTTGCCCCCAAAGACCTGACGCCCACCGAGCGGGAACTCTACACCAAACTCGCCAGTTTGCGCACATTTAACCCCCGCAGTCACCTGAAGGGCATAACCCTCTAGGGTTCACGCCGTACACAGAGCCGCCCCAATCTGCTGTTCGCAGGTCTGTTGTTCGCTCGCCGTCAACTGATCCACATCCCGCCGCAGTACCATACCGTTGTGTCCCGCCAAAAACCGAGGGAGCAGTTTTTGGTCAATCACCTGCATCGTCCGCATATCGTAGGTGGTGTAGGTGGTCAATTCCGGCGTATTAAACCGAATATCCAGGATGGTCAGGGTCTTCCAGGGGGGGGTATTGCCCGCAATCAGAGGCCGTGGCCCTGCCCCCAAAATGCCCATGTGGAGCAGTTGCAATTTGCCTTTGTGGGCAGGGTAATAGGCGTGGTGGTGGCCGCTGATATACGTATGAACGTTGTACTTTTCTAGCATGGCGCGCAGTTTGTCGGCATTTTCCATCACTTCGCCGGGGTCATTGCGCCCAATCGCAACCGCATACAAGGGCAAATGTCCGAGTAAAATTCGCATTTTCGCCTGTTGCGCGCGAGGACTCGCCAGGGCTTTTTCCACCCACGCTAATTTCTCAGCCGGAATGTGATGGGAAGAACCATCCCACACCAAAAAGAAAATATCCTTAAATTCAAACGTGAAATAGAAAGGAAATTCAAATTTATCCACAAATTTCACCCCTGGATCGTGCTTGGGATTCCGCCAATATTCGGCGGCGACATCCCGTTCTTTTTGAAACAGAAATTTCTTGGTCACACTCAACGCACTCGACGCATCGTGATTTCCCAACGTAAACCCATAGGGCATTTTTGCCTGCCGTAAGGGAGCCGCCACATTTTTATCAAACGCTTCCCACATCGCCCGCATTTGCGCCTCGGTTAATGCCGGATATTGTCCCGCCACCATATCGCCACTGCACACCACCATATCCGGTCGCCAAAACGGCATCAGTTTAAGCGCTTTGGTGACCTCCGGGGCATAGGTTGTGGAACCGTAAGCATCATTCAAATCACTAATCACCATCAGCCGCACATCCCCCCGCGGCGGGTTAATAATATTCCCCGCCTGAGCGACCAATTCCTTGGTTTCGGGCGGCAATTCCGGGGGACGAGTTTCGACCACTTCAGGACTAGGGGCAACCGACGGCGATACCACCGGAATCTGCGGTTGAAATACAGCCGCATAGAGCCAATGGGTTCCTAACCCCAGAACCACACCAACCCCGATGCCCAGAATTATCTGGATAAAAAAACGTGGCAAACGCATGATCTCATCCCCCCCACTCGTTGCTATGACTATAGCATTACAAAAGCTTAGTGCAAACCATCGTATTGATTTTAGGGCACCTCTATAAAATTGGCACTTAGCAGTCCTAAGGGAGTACCCCCGCCATTGGTTCTTCCTAATCTCCGGATTCTTTACCTGCTTGCATAAGTAAAGATGTTCTTTCGATATAGCAATACCTTTTGAATTGGCAATAAGGGTCGCAGGGGCACCGCCCCCGTATTTGGTTCTCCCTACTTTTTTTGTTCTTGAACCTTTTAGGATTACCATAGTTGTGCTCAGGGTTACACTGGCATCGGTTAATTTAGAGAAACAACCAGTTTTTGAGGCAAGAATTATGGCGGTCAATCGCTGGACAGACGAGATGTTGGATAGACTGGCTGATTCAGTAAGTGAACTGCGGGCATCAGTGCACGAATTACAAACATCGGTAGCGGCTCTGACTGAAGCCTTTGTTCAAGAGCATGAGGAAAACCGACGGCATCGTGAAGAAACTAGAGAATGGCAGAGGCAAATGCAAGAATGGAAGCGGGAAAGCGATTTACGCTTTAACATTTTGTTAGAGGAAGTACGAGCCAGTAATAGACGCATTGAGCGTTTGGAAGACGCTCAGAATGGTTAAAATTTTAATAATGTTGTAGGGGGAATTAATCATGGCAGTCAATCGTTGGACAGACGAGATGTTGGATAGACTGGCTGATTCGGTAAGTGAACTGCGGGCATCAGTAACGGCTTTGGCAGAAGCCTTTGTTCAAGAGCATGAGGAAAACCGACGGCATCGTGAAGAAACTAGAGAATGGCAGAGGCAAATGCAAGAATGGAAACGTGAAAGCGACGAACGCTATCAAGAGTACCTGCAATGGAAACGGGAAAATGATTTACGCTTTAACATTTTGTTAGAGGAAGTACGAGCTAGTAATAGACGCATTGAGCGTTTGGAAGACGCTCAGAATGGTTAAAATTCCAATAACGTTGTAGGGGGAATTAATCATGGCAGTCAATCGTTGGACAGACGAGATGTTGGATAGACTGGCTGATTCGGTAAGTGAACTGCGGGCATCAGTAACGGCTTTGGCAGAAGCCTTTGTTCAAGAGCATGAGGAAAACCGACGGCATCGTGAAGAAATGCGCGAATGGAAACGTGAAAGCGACGAACGCTATCAAGAGTACCTGCAATGGAAACGGGAAAATGATTTACGCTTTAACATCCTGTTAGAAGAAGTACGAGCTAGTAATAGACGCATTGAGCGTTTGGAAGACGCTCAGAATAGTTAAAATTTTAATAACGTTGTAGGGGGAATTAATCATGGCAGTCAATCGTTGGACAGACGAGATGTTGGATAGACTGGCTGATTCAGTAAGTGAACTGCGGGCATCAGTGCACGAATTACAAACATCGGTAGCGGCTCTGACTGAAGCCTTTGTTCAAGAGCATGAGGAAAACCGACGGCATCGTGAAGAAATGCGCGAATGGAAACGAGAAAGCGACGAACGCTATCAAGAGTACCTGCAATGGAAACGGGAAAGTGATTTACGCTTTAACATCCTGTTAGAGGAAGTACGAGCTAGTAATAGACGCATTGAGCGTTTGGAAGACGCTCAGAATAGTTAAAATTTTAATAACGTTGTAGGGGGAATTAATCATGGCGGTCAATCGCTGGACAGACGAAATGTTGGATAGACTGGCTGATTCGGTAAGTGAACTGCGGGCATCAGTAACGGCTTTGGCAGAAGCCTTTGTTCAAGAGCATGAGGAAAACCGATGGCATCGTGAAGAAATGCGCGAATGGAAACGAGAAAGCGACG
>JAUQVQ010000125.1:0-5127 GCA_039794725.1 Gloeomargarita sp. HHBFW_bins_162 | reverse complement strand
CAGTGTGACGTTTCCTAAATTGTCTGGCTCTTTTGTGCGGAGTAAACACGGTAAAGCCTATTTTGAAGTGATGGTAGATATATTAAATTGGTGCGGTTATCCTGGATGGGTCATTTTGATTGATGAAGTTGAACTAATTGCCCGGTTGGGGAAGGTAGCCAGGATGCAGGCTTATCACAACTTGTATTGGTTGCTCAATTGGTCGGGGGAACAAACGTTTCCAATTTATATGGTCGGTGGGGTAGCGCAATCTCTGATGGATTTGTGGCGTAACCCGCAAGGTCGTAATCAGCTCCCGGATGCCACTCTAATTCCTGAATTGGCAAGAGAACGTAATAATAGTTATTCAGAATCCGCAATGACCACATTTTTTAGATATGCTCAAGACCCAGAACTCTGCCCTTCTATTGAACAAATTAACCGTAATCAGTTAAAGGAATTACTCATGGAAATCACGAAGATTCACGGCATTAGTTACAACTGGCAACCGGAAATTAATGTTGATAAAATCATTGATGCGATTGGTAATGCGCCTCTGCGTACCCACATCCGAGGATTATTGGAAACATTAGATATGGCTTATCTGGGGGATCGAGAATTTGTTCCCCGCACGACTGCACTGGTGGAGCTGGACACCAGCGAAAATGAATCCTATTTTGATGAAAAAGACACTGAATAAGTGGGCACCTCTAAAAATTGTGAATTAGTGGTCGCAGGGGGGCACCCCCCGTCTCTGGTTCTCCATAATTTCTGAATTCTGACTCAGGGATTAGACTTCTTGCCTGATTCTCAAATTGTTATATTCACCCTCACCCCCTGCCCCTCTCCCATCAAGGGAGAGGGGAGAAAACCAAAACGGGGCTACGCCCTGCGACCCTTGTTTCCCATTCAAAAAGAACCGCTATAGTTCGCTTAAATAAAAAAAATAATTGGTGATTAGCGGTCGCAGGGGGGCACCCCCGCCTCTGGTTCTCCGTAATCTCTGGATTCCAGTTAAGAGATTAGACCTCTTGCATAATCTTGCATAATTCTTAAATTGTTATATTCACCCTCACCCCCTGCCCCTCTCCCATCAAGGGAGAGGGGAGAAAACCAAAACGGGGCTACGCCCTGCGACCCTTGTTTCACATACAAAAAGGACTGCTATAGAGGTGCCCTATAGCTATAATTCATACCAAAACGTCCCGTTCAATTAATCGCCACCTCCTAGTTACTCATGCACTTGGTTCGTTATCTCCACACGGCAATTACGGTGAGCAATTTGGAACGCTCTCAGAAATTTTATGGGGAAATGTTGGGGTTGACGTTAGTCCATCGCCCGCTTCAATTTCCAGGATGTTGGTACGAAATTCAGGGCATTCAAATTCACCTGCTTGAACAACCCCATGCCCCTATCGTCCCTTTAGCTGACCCTAATAAGTGGGGACGCAATGCCCACCTTGCCTTTGCGGTCGAAAATTTAGCCCACGCCGAACAGGAATTATTGGCCGCTGGATATCCGGTGCAAAAAAGTAGTTCCGGTCGGGCGGCGCTGTTTACTCAAGACCCGGACGGGCACATTATCGAACTCAGCCAGTGGGAACCTGAGGCGAATTTTCCTATTCCTTAATGGAAGCATCCTCACATCTTTCCTCCAGGCACGATACAATGTGGCAAGCTAAAGTTAATGTATCCATCGGTTGCCCTGACCATACATTATGCTGAGCCTTTCTGCCCCAGTTCACAGTTCTTACCCTGATTTACCCATCACTTTTCCCCGGCGGCGCACTCGGCCAGTACAGGTGGGAAATGTCACCATTGGCGGGGATCATCCTGTGGTCGTGCAGTCCATGATTAACGAAGACACCCTCGATGTAGCGGGGTCGGTCAAGGCGATTGAACGCCTGCATCGGATTGGCTGTGAAATCGTGCGGGTAACGGTGCCGAGTTTAGCCCATGCTCACGCCCTAGCAGAAATTCGCCAGCAATTACAAAAGCAGTATATGGATGTGCCTTTAGTGGCGGATGTGCATCACAACGGCATGAAAATTGCCCTAGAAGTGGCGAAGCACGTCCACAAAGTTCGCATTAATCCGGGGTTATACGTTTTTGAAAAACCCAAGGAAAATCGCACGGAATATACGCAAGCGGAATTTGATGAAATTGCCGAAAAAATCCAAGAAACCTTAGCTCCCTTGGTGCTTTCTTTGAAAGAACAAGGCAAGGCGATGCGGATTGGGGTCAATCACGGTTCTCTCTCGGAACGGATGCTGTTTACCTATGGGGATACCCCGGAAGGGATGGTGGAATCGGCTCTGGAATTTATCCGCATTTGTGAATCCTTGGATTTTCGTAATTTGGTGATTTCTCTGAAGGCGTCCCGGGTGCCGGTGATGTTAGCGGCCAATCGCCTGATGGTCAAACGCATGGATGAATTGGGGATGGATTATCCCTTGCATTTGGGCGTGACCGAAGCGGGGGATGGGGAATACGGTCGGATTAAATCCACGACGGGCATTGGCACCCTTCTGGCGGAAGGGATTGGGGATACGATTCGGGTGTCGTTAACTGAAGCCCCGGAAAAGGAAATTCCCGTTTGTTATAGTATTTTGCAGGCGTTGGGTCTGCGGCGGACGATGGTGGAATACGTCGCCTGTCCGTCCTGTGGGCGTACGTTGTTTAATCTGGAAGAGGTCTTGCACAAGGTTCGCTCGGCGACCAGTCATTTGACCGGG
This sequence comes from Gloeomargarita sp. HHBFW_bins_162, assembly GCA_039794725.1. GTDB lineage: Bacteria > Cyanobacteriota > Cyanobacteriia > Gloeomargaritales > Gloeomargaritaceae > Gloeomargarita. Next base: position 2,413 of record JAUQVQ010000125.1, on the reverse strand, counting down.
TTGAATATCGCCGTGATGGGCTGTATCGTCAACGGGCCGGGGGAAATGGCGGATGCGGACTACGGCTACGTGGGCAAAACGCCGGGGATGATTTCTCTGTACCGGGGGCGGGAAGAGATTAAAAAAGTACCGGAGGCGGAGGGGGTAGCGGAGTTGATTAACTTGATCAAAGCTGACGGACGTTGGGTCGAACCACACACACAAGGGGGCGCATCATGATGCAACGCAAATGGCCGCTGGAGTTGGCACGGGGGGTAGCGATTGGGGCAACGGTGACGGCGGCGGCGGGTCTGCTGGCGACCGGGGCGGGCAAACAGAGTTGGGCGGGGTTAAAAGAAAGCCCCAAACAACTGGTGGATGAGGTCTGGCAAATCATCTACCGGGACTACGTGGATAGCTCGTTTAACAAAAATGACTGGCGGCAGGTGCGGCAACAGTTTCTCAGCCGGGAGTACACCAGCAAAGAAGAAGCCTACAAGGCCATCCGGGAGATGCTGGACAAGTTAGGCGACCCCTACACCCGGTTTATGGACCCTCAGCAGTTTGCCAATCTGCGGGTGGATACCTCCGGGGAGTTGACCGGGGTGGGGATTCAACTGGCGCAGGAGGAGAAAACCGACCGTTTGGTGGTGATTGCCCCGATTGAGGATACGCCAGCGGCACGGGCGGGGATTTTGGCGCAGGATTACATCGTTTCCATTGACGGGCGCAGTACCAAGGGGATGGATATTAACGAGGCGGTGTCCCTGATTCGGGGTAAGCCGGGCACGATAGTGAACTTGGTCATCCAACGGGGTAACCAAACCTTGAATTTCAGCCTGAAACGGGAGCGAATCGAACTCCATGCGGTGCGCCACGAGGTGAAAGAAACCCCGGCGGGTAAAGTGGGCTACATCCGCATGACCCAATTTAACGGCAATGCCTCGAAGGATGTGCGGGAGGCCATCAACAAACTTGAAGCCCAGGGAGTGATGGGGTATATTCTTGATTTGCGCTCGAATCCGGGGGGTCTGCTCCAGTCCAGTATTGAGATTGCCCGTATGTGGATGGATAAGGGCACGATTGTTTCTACCGTGACCCGAGCCGGTGAAGCCGAGCGGTATGAAGCGTCCCGGCGACCCTTAACCAACCGTCCCTTGGTGATTTTGGTGGACGGGGGTTCGGCCAGTGCCAGTGAAATTTTGGCGGGGGCATTGCAGGACAACCAGCGGGCAACTTTAGTGGGAACCAAAACCTTTGGCAAGGGGCTGGTGCAGTCGGTGCGGGAATTGCAGGATGGTTCCGGGGTGGCGGTAACGATTGCCCGATACTTGACTCCCAGCGGTAGGGACATCAACAAAGAGGGCATTGCCCCGGATGTGGAAATCAGCCTCACCGATGAGCAACGGGAAAAAATTATCCGGGACCGGGCGATTGGGACTCCCGCTGACCCCCAATTTGCGCGGGCGGTGGATGTTCTCACGGATTTAGTCCGCCGCAATAGCAACACCATCAAGCAGGGTTCGGCCAAGTAGTGACCGGGTATGTCGCACGGCATTATCGCGGCTTGGTTGCTGGGGTTTGCCCTGGTGCATAGCGGTTTAGCGGCTCTGCGCCCTCGGGGGGAAAAACTCCTGGGGGCACGGGGCTATCGGGTGTTGTTTGCCAGTGCCAGTTTGCTGATTGTGGTGCCGTTGTTGGGGTATTTTTTGAAACACCGTTACGACGGCGTGCAATTGTGGCAGGTGCAGGCTGTACCGGGGGTACGAGAATTTGTGTTGGTCTTAACCGTGATTTCGTTTTTGTTTTTATTCCCAGCCACGTTTAATTTGGGGGAAATTGCGGCGATTCAAAAACCGCAAATTCATCTTTATTCCCAGGGGATTATTCGCATCTGTCGGCACCCGCAAATGGTGGGGCAAATTCTCTGGTGTATTGCTCACACGTTGTGGATTGGCAGTTCCTTTATGGTGGTCACTTCGTTGGGGTTAATTGCCCATCATCTGTTTGGGGTGTGGCATGGGGATCGGCGGTGGGCGCAACGCTATCCTGAGGACTTTCCGCAGTTGAAAGCGCAGACCTCCATTATTCCATTCAAGGCCATTTGGGAAGGCAGACAAACGTTGGTTTTATCGGAATTTCTGCGGCCGGCCTATGCGGGGGTGGCGGTGTTTGTGACGGTGGTGTATTGGTTGCATCCCCAAATGCTTGTTTGGGCCGAGAACTTTCCCTGGTGAAGTTTTTTTTTGGATGGGAACCTTTATTAGGGCACCTCTAAAAATTGGTGATTAGCGGTCGCAGGGGCGCAGCCCCCGTCTCTGGTTCTCCGTCATTTCTGGATGCTAACTAAAGGATTCTTTGTCCGATTGAATAAATAGAGGGCACCTCTAAAAATTGTGAATGAGCGGTCGCAGGGGCGCAGCCCCCGTCTCTG
>JAUQVQ010000124.1:0-5134 GCA_039794725.1 Gloeomargarita sp. HHBFW_bins_162 | reverse complement strand
GACCCGGAAGACAAACCACCCCTGTTGGAAAAGGTGGAATTTTTGGGGATTGAAGGGGGTCATGCCGGGATTGAACAGGCGCAAAAAATCGTCAGCGGGGTGATTCTCGCCAGGGAATTGGTGGCGGCTCCGGCGAGTGTGGTCACACCGACGACTCTGGCAGAAACGGCCTTATCCTTGGCACAAACCTATGGGTTTAATGTCACGATTCTGGAGCGGGAAGACTGCGAACGCCTGGGGATGGGAGCCTTTTTGGGCGTGGCCAGAGGCTCGGATACACCACCTAAGTTTATCCATCTCACCTACACTCCGGCAGTGACCCCTAAAAAACGCTTAGCCATTATTGGCAAAGGAGTGACGTTTGATTCGGGCGGGTTGAATCTAAAAACCCAAGGCGGCATTGAAACCATGAAGATGGATATGGCCGGAGCCGCCGCCGTGTTGGGGTGTTTTAAGGTGTTGGGGCAACTGCAACCGCCGGTGTTGGTGCATGGGATTATTGCCGCCACCGAAAATATGATCAACGGCCACGCCCTGCACCCGGGGGACATTCTCACCGCCAGTAACGGCAAAACCATTGAAGTCAACAATACCGATGCCGAAGGCCGCCTCACCCTGGCGGATGCCCTGGTCTACGCCGAAAAGTTAGAAGTGGATGCAATGGTGGATTTGGCCACCCTGACCGGAGCCTGTATCGTGGCCTTGGGGGATGACATTGCCGGTTTGTGGAGTTCTCAGGATGAGTTGGCCGAGAGTTTGCTCCAAGCCTCGGCAGTCACGGGGGAAAAAATTTGGCGGATGCCCCTGGAAGAAAAGTACTTTGAGGGCATGAAATCGCCGATTGCCGATATGAAAAATGCGGGGGGGCGCAGTGCCGGTTCGATTACCGGCGCCTTATTCCTGCAGCAATACGTTCAGAAAACCCCTTGGGCGCACCTGGATGTGGCAGGACCAGTGTGGAGCGAAAAGGGCAATGCCTACGCTGGCGCCGGTGCCACCGGGTTTGGGGTGCGCTTGTTGGTGCAGTGGATTTTGAGCCAATAGGTTGGCCCGATGACCTTGGATGGTGAAGTCCTAGAACTGCATCCGGGTGCCCCTCGCAGTCGGCTCATCCTGCACATCAACGGGGTCACCGCCGGGGTGGACAACCAACAACGAGATTTACAAGCCCTCCAACGCATGGCACCGACGGCGCATATCCGGGGGGTACACAACGCCAGCGAGGGATGGCAAACCGATGTCCTCGAGAGCATTCTCGGTCGTTCCGAACTGTGGCAATACCAGCACAACCTCCCCGAAGCCCAGCAACGGTTGGCGGGGTATAGCCAACTGGTGCAACACCTCCTGAGTCTGCCCGATTTGCCCCCGACGGCGGATTTGCGGCAATACCTGCCCCACGCAGCGACGGGTACCGGGTTGTTGGATGGAGAACTCCTGCGCCAACTGCCGTTTATCAACCAACTCACCTGGCCGGATTTTCTGAAGTATCTATACGGCGATTATCCGGCGGGGGCATCCTGTGCAACCTTGCGCTTGGCCTACGAACTGGCGCAGGGGATTCATGCAGGGGTGCCGGTGCTGGTGGTTGCCCACAGCCAGGGGTTGATCATTACCGCCTTGGCAACCTACATCCTGGAGCAATTTTTTGGCCATTACACCCGTTGGCAGGAGCAGGTGTTTATCCTGGGCTACGGGCCAGTGATTTTGTTAGAGGAACTGCCGCCGGGACTACGGGGGCAAACCATCCTGATTCAAGACCGGCATGACCTGGTGGCGGAAGCCTTTAGCAATATGCGTTATACGGATTTTTGGAGCGTCTTGCAAACCCAATTTTGGCGCACCATCCAACGGTTGCATCAACTGCCCCAATTAGCCCGCCCCGACAGTCAACACAGCGCCAGTTATTACTTAGGTCTGCTGGGTACGCCCGCCAGTCGCCGTTCCGGCGAGTTGATACAGTATTTTGTCAGTCAAGAATGGCAGAAAAATCCCACATTTAACTACTTCCGAGGCATCCGGTTTATCTTAGAAGACCTGGTGCCGGGGGGAGCGTTGGCGGTCAAGAATTAGTAAAATTGGGCATTTTGGCGATTTGGGGCGTTTCACCCTCAGAAATTCTTATCAATTTTTCTGGATGGAGATGGTGACAAATCCGTGAATTTGCTGGTATAGTAACCCTAGTGTGTGAGGAGCGAACCAGAAAGGGCACCGAGACGAAACACGGCCAGTCGTCGGTGTCTTTTCTGCTTTATATAAAGGGTTTCTTCTGGCTGTCAGATACAGATTGCAATGTTTCTGTTTATCGTGGCATAGAAGCAAAACTGCTTCTGTGAGCGTAGCAATCCTTGTTGAATTGAGAATGAGGGTCGCAAGGGCATCGTTCCCATGATTGGTTCTTTAATCGTTTGGGCACCTCTAAAAATTGTGAATTAGCGGTCGCAGGGGCGCACCCCCCGTCTCTGGTTCTCCGTAATTTCTGGATTCTAACTAAAGGATTTTTTGCCCGATTGAATAAATAGAGGTTCCCTATAAAGGGTACCTCTAAAAATTGTGAATTAGCCGTCGCAGGGGCGCAGCCCCCGTCTCTGGTTCCCCGTAATTTCTGGATTCTAACTAGAGGATTTTTTGCCCGATTGAATGAATAAAGGGTACCTCTAAAAATGGCCAATGAGCGGTCGCAGGGGCGCAGCCCCCGTCTCTGGTTCCCCGTCATCTCTGGATTCTAACTAGAGGATTTTTTGCCCGATTGAATGAATAAAGGGTACCTCTAAAAATGGCCAATGAGCGGTCGCAGGGGCGCAGCCCCCGTCTCTGGTTCCCCGTCATCTCTGGATTCTAAATGAGAGATTCTTTCCCCGATTGAATAAATAGAGGTGCCCTAATGCTCATCAGCCTGACCCAAAATTAGATGTCAAATGGGTTCTATAGAGGTACTCATCATTTACTTGAAACTCTCAACTTTTTAGTATCCCACGATGACTGCAAAGGCGGTCAGTTGACTGGGTCGCATTGACCTAGCTTGATACCCGTTGGGGCTTTACACTGGAAGAAAGAAGTTGCACCCAAGGGGCAATCATGGCGAATCGTCTCATCCACGCTCAGAGTTTGTATCTGCGTAAACACGGCCATAACCCCATTGATTGGTGGCCTTGGGGGGAAGAAGCGATTGCTCAGGCACGTCACGACAACAAACCGATTTTTCTTTCGATTGGTTATTCCAGTTGCCACTGGTGCACGGTGATGGAAGGGGAAGCCTTCTCAGATCAAGCGGTGGCGGACTACATGAATCAGTACTTTTTACCAATTAAAGTGGATCGGGAAGAACGCCCGGACATTGACCACATCTACATCCAAGCGGTGCAACTCATGATTGGGCAGGCGGGGTGGCCGCTGAATGTGTTCCTTGACCCCTACGATCTAGCTCCCTTTTTCGGCGGCACCTATTTCCCCTTGACTCCCCGCTATGGACGACCGGGGTTTCTTGACCTCCTGCGCGCGGTGCGGCAACGCTACGACCAAGGCAAGGAACAGGTACGGATGGTTAAATCCCAGATTTTAGAATACTTAGAATCCCCCAGTAAACTGCAAGCATTAAGTACATTGACCAAAAATATGCTGGACAATGGCTATCGTAAAGCCACCAGTATTCTGAGTTACCAGGGGCCGGGTAATTGCTTTCCGATGATCCCTTATGCCCAGGCGGTCTTGCAGGCTAGCCGCTTCGGTGCGCCCCTGACTACGGAACATCCTGCCGTGCAACGGGGGATGAATCTGGTGCTAGGGGGAATTTTTGACCACGTAGCGGGCGGGTGGCATCGTTATACCGTTGACCCGACGTGGACGGTGCCCCATTTTGAAAAGATGTTGTATGACAATGGCTTGATTTTGGAATACATTAGCAATCTTTGGAGTGCCGGGGTACAGGATACCTCTTTGCATCGAGCGGTGGTAAAAACGGTGGCGTGGTTAGCACGGGAAATGCGCTCCGAGCAGGGGTATTTTTATGCCGCTCAGGATGCGGATAATTTCGTGCATCCCGCAGACCCAGAACCGGAAGAGGGGCGATTTTATGTGTGGAGTTATCAGGAATTACACGAATTATTAACCCCGGCAGAATTTAAGAGTCTAAAATCTGCTTTTGACATAGAACCTCAGGGTAATTTTGAAGGGTTGATTGTCCTGCAACGTCTGCATGGGGGTGTATTATCGTCTGACGTAGAATCTGCTTTGGTTAAACTATTCCAAAAACGCTACGGTTCCTCTCCCGAAGAATGTACAAAGTTTCCCCCGGCAGTGGATGCCCAGCATGCAAAAACCGTGAATTGGCCGGGGCGGATTCCGCCGGTAACGGATACGAAAATGATCGTGGCTTGGAATAGTTTGATGATTTCGGGTTTAGCCAGAGCCGCAGTTGTATTTCAAGAACCGTACTATGGGGAATTGGCGATGCAATGTGCGGAATTTATCTTAAAATCTCAGTGGGTGGATGGGCAGTTTTATCGCTTAAATTATGACGGACAGGTCGCAGTGATTGCCCAGGCGGAAGATTATGCCCTGTGGATTAAGGCGTTAATTGATTTACATCAGATGGCGGTGAGTTTATCCAACGGCGAACGGGCAGAGGCTTGGCGAACACAAGCGATAGAATTTCAAACCCATTTTGATAATGACTATTGGAGTGAAACATCACATGGTTATTACAGTACAGCGGCGAGGGCAAGTGGGGATTTACTCCTGCGGGAACGTCCCTGTGAGGACAATGCCATTCCCTCGGCCAATGGAGTTGCATTAACCAATTTAGTTCGTCTGGCGATGTTGACCGGGAATTTAACCTACTTGGAGCGGGCAGAGCGGGGATTGCAGGCGTTTGGGCAAATTCTTCAGGAAGCTCCCCAAAGTTGTCCCAGTTTAATCACGGCTCTGGATTGGTGGTTTCATCCGGTGCAGGTGAAGGCCGCCCGAGAGATTTTGGCGCAAATTGGTCAGCAATTTTTCCCGACAACTGTATTACAAACGGCAACGGATATTCCCGGAGTAGCGTTGGTGTGTCAGGGTTTGACCTGCCAGGAACCGGCGACCTCGTTGGCGATGGCTCTGGAGCAACTGACTCAGTGTCAATGTTCTTAGGGTATTT
>JAUQVQ010000123.1:0-5148 GCA_039794725.1 Gloeomargarita sp. HHBFW_bins_162 | reverse complement strand
TGCCCCCCTGCGACCGCTCATTCACTATTTTGAGAAGTACCTCGAAAGGGTTGTAACTTGGATAAGGTATTGATGCCAGTTTAAGCGTAGAATTGCGTGAACTAAGGGCGAACCACCCATAGCTGTGTCGGTGTACTAACGTTGAACCGGGGGTGGTGATGTCCATCCCACGCAATCGGGCAAACTTTACCATAAACTGATAGTATTTCCGGCCTGTTGCCATGACCGATACCACCCTTGCTGGTCGTTATCACATTCTCAAACCCCTGGGTAGTGGCGGGTTCGGGCATACTTTTTTGGCGGAAGATTTGTTTTTACCCGGCCATCCCCGCTGTGTGGTGAAACAACTCCAGCCCCAGTCCACCAATTCCCAGGTGATGGAAGTTGCCCGGCGGTTATTCAATCGGGAAGCCGAAATCCTGTATCAACTCGGTTCTTCCGTCAGCCGCATTCCCCATCTCCTGGCGCACTTTGAACAGGACAAAGATTTTTACTTGGTGCAGGAATTTATTGAGGGGCATGACCTCAGCCATGAACTCACCCCCGGTAAAAAATATTCTGAAACCTGGGTGAAACAACTCCTGTTGGATGTGTTGGAAGTGCTCAGTCAGGTGCATCAGCGCAACATTGTCCACCGGGATATTAAACCCGCCAATCTCATGCGTCGCCAGTCCGACCAGCGCATTGTCCTGATTGATTTTGGGGCGGTGAAAGAGGTGGGTTCTTTGATCGCCGATAATAAGGGGGAAACCGCCATCGGCACCCAAATTGGCACCCGGGGCTATATGCCCATCGAACAGTTCCGGGGACAACCTCGCCTCAGTAGCGATGTGTATGCCGTCGGGGTCGTGGCGATCCAGGCTCTGACCGGTTTACCCCCCAGCCAGATGGAAGATTACGACACGGGGGAATTGCACTGGCAGAGGTACGCCCAGGTCAGTCCTGAATTGCGAGCCGTACTGGAAAAAATGGTGCATCCCGACTGGCGACAACGGTATCCCAGTGCCGTCGAAGCGTTGCGTGCCGTGCAGGAACTCACCACGGCCTCATCCGCCGCCAGCGTTACCCAGCCCATGATGCCAACGGTTCCCACCCCGGTTGCCCCGACCGTGGCCATGACCCAGCCCCGGCCGCCCGTCGCCCCTTCCCCTCGCTCCCGGGGATTACCCTTCATCTTCTGGTTATTCGGCGGGTTGGGTTTAGTCGGAGTGGCGTTTGTCGGGTTAATTTTCATTGCCGTTCTGACCGATGACAGCGTGGTGAATGAGACCACCCCCCCAGAATCTCCCACCCCACCCAACCAAAACACCCAACCGCAAGTTAGCCCTACCCCACCCAGCACCGGCGATTTATTCGGAGCGATTGCCTATAATAATGTGGATGGCTCCTACGGCTACGGGTACAATTTCCCGGATCGAGCCAGTGCCGAAGCCCGTGCCCTCCAGGAATGTGAACGTGTCTCCGGCGGTAAACCCTGCGAAGTCCTGGTCTGGTTCCAAAACGCCTGCGGTGCCATCGCCAAAGATGGCCGCAACAATGCTGGCAGTGGCTGGGGCGAAACCAAAGAACTGGCGCAGAAGGAAGCCGTTGCCTCTTGCCGCAGTATTGGGGGAGCCGATTGTGCAGTGGTGGAAACCGTCTGCACCAACAAGTAACCCCCTGTGTGTATGATAAGGACGCACCCTGCGAGAGAGAACGATGCGAATTTTATTTGTGGCCGCTGAAGCCCATCCCATAGCTAAAGTCGGTGGTATGGCCGATGTGGTAGGCGTGTTACCGAAAGTCTTAAAGCAACTCGGCCATGATGTGCGGGTCTTTTTGCCCTACTACGGCTTTTTACCCGATAAACTCGACATCCCCAGCACCCCCATCTGGCAAGGGTTTGCCATGTTTCAGTATTTCCATGTCTATGAAACCCGCTTGCCCGATAGCGATGTGCCCCTTTATCTGTTCGGTCATCCGGCTTTTATGCCGAAACGCATCTATTACGGTGAGGACGAGGACTGGCGGTTTACCCTGTTTGCCAACGGGGCGGCTGAATTTGCCTGGAACTATTGGAAACCGGAGATTATTCACTGCCACGACTGGCACACGGGCATGATCCCGGTCTGGATGCACCAATCCCCGGACATTACCACTGTATTTACCATTCACAACCTCGCTTACCAAGGCCCCTGGCGCTGGAAACTGGAACGGATGACCTGGTGTCCCTGGTATATGCAGGGGCATAATGTCATGGCAGCCGCAGTGCAATATGCTGATAAGGTAAATACGGTTTCTCCCAACTATGCCCGGCAGATTCGCACCCCCGAATATGGGGAAAAGTTGGATGGTTTATTGCGATTTTTGGGGGATAAACTTACGGGGATTTTGAATGGCATTGACCCGGACATTTTCAACCCGGAAACCGACCCTCACATTCCCCAAAATTACACCGCCGCTACGCTGGATCAACGCGTCGCCAACAAACTGGCTTTGCAGGAAGAGGTTGGTCTTGAGGTGGATCGCAATAAATTTTTAGTCGGCATGGTGACCCGTTTGGTGGAACAAAAGGGTTTAGATTTACTCCTGCAAATTCTCGACCGGTTTTTGGCGTACACCGATACCCAATTTGTGATTATGGGGACGGGGGAACGCTACTACGAAACCCAGTTGTGGCAGGTGGCGTCTCGGTACCCAGGACGGGTGTCGGCACAGATTTTGTTCAACGACCCCCTCTCACGGCGGATTTATGCGGGCAGTGATGCCTTTATTATGCCGTCCCGGTTTGAACCCTGTGGGATTAGCCAGATGATTGCCCTGCGCTACGGTTCGGTGCCAATTGTGCGGCGCACGGGGGGATTGGTGGATACGGTGTTTCACCATGACCCGATTGCCGGAACAGGGAATGGTTACTGTTTTGACCGCTATGAACCCCTGGATTTTTATACCTGTCTGGTGCGGGCGTGGGAAGGGTACCGCTACCGGCGGGAATGGCGGGCACTACAGGAACGGGGCATGGCGGCACGCTACACCTGGGAGCAATCGGCACGGGAATATCACGCCCTCTACAATTCCATCTACGGTCTGCCCCCCACGCATGGTCTGCCGGAACCGATAGTTACAGAAGCCCCCGCAACCGCCCCCGAACCCGTTGCGGTGTCTTAGCCGGTAGAAAGCGCACGCAGGCGGACAACGGTGGCGTGTAAAAGAGTCAGCCAATGCGGAATTTGGCTTAGTTCCCGGTCGAGCAGGCTGGCGTTAAGGTCAACAGGCTCCAGTTGCTGATGGGGTTCCGGGTCGGTTGTGGGCAAGCAGCCATAGTGAACCCGCAGGAGCGCAATGCCACTAAAGATAGCCGGGAGAATCACAGTATCCAGTCTGTGATAGCAATCCGATTTGATTTGGGAACGGTAGTTTCTCAGAGAAGCACCTGATGAGCATCTTGAGATTACGGGGTACCCCCTACTTCCTTCGGAATTTTGTTCCATAGACCTCTTGCGGGAACCTCTATTAATTCATGATTAGCGGTCGCAGGGGCGTAGCCCCCGTCTCTGGTTCTCCGTCATCTGGGTATTCTGGCAATAGAACTTTTCCTTTGCTTCAATAAATAGAGGTGTCCTTGCGTCAATGTTAATAACTCAACTCTAAACCCTTGAACAAATCAAGGTTTCTTGGCTTGGGATTTTCTTCCCTCTGGGGGTCGGGGGTGAGGGTGAATGTAACAATTTAAGAATCATGCAAGAGGTCTCATTTTTAGTTAGGATTGCTATAGTCTCCATCGCTGGCAGAACCTCTGCCACCATTGCCCCCACCCGCTGAAAAAAGCGTTTACAGGTGCCGCCAAAATCGGGTTTTAGGACAAGGAGGATGGTGAGGCTGATCCCAACGGGCAAGGGGTCGCTACAATAGAACAACGGTAAGTACAGGGATTTGACCCTATGGCGGAAGCATACCTCCTGGAAAAATTAAAAGCGATTGAAAGCACCTATCAGGATTTGAACCGGCAGTTAGCTGACCCAGCGGTGGCGACCGACCCCCAGGAATTGCAACGCCTTAGCAAAGCCCGGGCTTCTATGGAAGCCATTGTCAGTACCTTTGATGCGTGGCGTACCACTCAGCGGGAATTGCTCGATGCCCAACAACTCCTACGGGAATCGGCCAAAGACCCGGAATTTCAGCAAATGGCGCAACAGGAAGTCGAAACCCTCACCCAAAAATTGGCCCAACTCGAGCAGGAATTAAAAATTCTCATCCTGCCCCAAGACCCCAACGACGACAAAAACATCATGCTGGAAATCCGCGCCGGTGCCGGTGGTGATGAAGCGGGCATCTGGGCGGGGGACTTGATGCGGATGTACAGCCGTTATGCCGAGCGGCAAAATTGGCGGGTGAAATTGGTCAGCGAATCCCCTGCCGAATCAGGCGGGTTTAAGGAAGTCGTCCTAGAAATTGAAGGCGACCGGGTCTATAGCAAACTCAAATTTGAGGCAGGAACCCATCGCGTTCAACGGGTGCCGGTAACGGAAGCCTCCGGGCGAGTCCATACCTCAACGGCAACGGTGGCGGTCATGCCGGAAGTGGACGAAGTAGCGGTGGAAATCAACCCCAACGATATTGAAATTACCACGGCTCGCTCCGGGGGAGCGGGGGGACAAAACGTCAACAAGGTGGAAACAGCAGTCCATCTATTCCACAAACCCACAGGCATTCACATTCATTGTCAAGAAGAACGCACCCAACTCAAAAACAAAGAACGAGCCATGCAACTTCTGCGGGCAAAATTGTACGATATGCAACTCCAAGAGCAACAGGAATCGGTCAGTTCGTTACGGCGTTCCCAAGTCGGCACCGGCGCCCGGTCGGAGAAAATTCGCACCTACAATTACAAGGACAATCGGGTCACCGATCATCGTCTCAACCAAAACTTTTCCCTCGCTGAAATCTTGGAAGGTGATTTAGATAATCTGTTACAGGCCTGCATCATCAAAGACCAACAGGAACGGTTAGCCGAATTGGCCGCCCAAAGTTCGCATGATTAGAGAGAGTTTCAATCAAAGAATGATATAATGAGTTTGTATATACGAATTGAGGATTAGTTCCATGAAGCCAAACTGTCCCAAATGCAACCATGCCCAGGTAGTCAAAAATGGATTCATCCGTGGACAA
>JAUQVQ010000122.1:3436-5179 GCA_039794725.1 Gloeomargarita sp. HHBFW_bins_162 | reverse complement strand
ATGATCGAACTGAGTCAGCGGGAACCGCAGGATCAGTGGGAATGGCGGGCGTTGAACCAAGCGGCACGGGAATTGCTGTTGGCGCAGTCGTCGGATTGGGCGTTTATCATGCGGACAGGGACGATGGTGCCCTATGCGGTGCGGCGGACACGCTCCCATTTGCAACGGTTCAATCGTTTGTATGAAGATATTAAAGCGGGCAAAATTGACCGAGACTGGCTGACCAGCGTGGAACAAATGGATAATATCTTCCCTCATATCAACTACCGGGTTTATCGCCCGTTAACTTAAGCAGTCAATTCGACAGCCGATACGCTAAGTTAAATTCAGCCGTGATGGTATCTGTGGAGCTATGACCAAATTGGACCAAAAACAGCAGGAAAAATCCACCCAAGAAAATAGTCTGGTGGAGTGGTCAAAAACGATTGCAGTGAGTTTACTGCTCGCCTTTGGGATTCGTACCTTTGTGGCGGAAGCTCGCTATATTCCCTCGGAATCTATGTTGCCCACCCTGCAGGTGAATGACCGTTTGATCATTGACAAAGTTACCTACAATTTTCGGTTACCGCAGCGAGGAGAAATTGTAGTCTTCCAGCCCACATCGGCTCTGAAAGAACAGGGATTTCGGGATGCGTTTATCAAGCGCATTGTGGGTTTGCCGGGGGAACAGGTGGAAGTGAAAAAAGGCAAAGTGTTAATTAACGGTCAGCCCTTGCCGGAATTTTATGTGGCCGCGCCCCCGGATTATGAATACGGCCCGGTGGTGGTGCCCCCGGAGCATTATCTCGTCTTGGGGGACAATCGCAACCACAGTTTTGATAGTCATTTTTGGGGGTTTGTGCCTCGGGGTAACATTATTGGGCGGGCGGCCGTGCGGTTTTGGCCGCCCCATCGCATCGGTGGCATTCCCTCACCCCAGTAGGCGAATCTGGCTCCAATCGGTGATGACCGCATCCGCCAGGGGTTCCAGGCCGGTGGCTCGGTGAAACCCCCAACTCACCCCGATGGCTCCTGCACATCCCGCTTGCCGTGCCATTTCCAAATCCACCGGCGAGTCCCCCACCATCACCACACGAGCGGGGTGTACCCCTAACCGTTCACAGGTTTTGCAGAGGGGTTCCGGGTTGGGTTTGGTCGGGCCGGTGTCAATGCCGGTGTGGTAATCCAGGAGGTCTTCTAACTGATTGTGCTGGACAAAGGCGTGGACATTCACCGATAAATCGGCGGATAAGATGGCCTGTTTCACTCCTGCTTGGGCGATTTGACGGAGAATTTCCCGCCCCCCCGGTCGTATAGGAATAGTTTTGATCCCCGGACATTCCTGCTCCACCTGGCGAAAAATTGCTTGCACCAATTGCAGGGCACTGCGCCAGTCCCAGCCCTGTTCGGCAACATAGGCGGCGGCGGCGATTTCATTCTCATACCGACTGCCCACGGCCAGTAACCCCCCCGGTTCCAGATGGGTTTCTGTCAAACCAAAAGCCGCCTGCACCGGTGCCCCCACCCCCGGCACTTGGGCATCCAACCGACGCACCCTCTGCCAGCCCACCATCCGCCAGTACGCCATCGTGTCCGCCAGGGTGCCGTCTTTGTCCCAGATGACTGCGTGAATGTCGCTAAATTTCACACCGTTAAACGCCAGAGTGACCATCGCTTTCGGGGGAACGTTTTGCCTTTATCTTATGGGCACCTCTAAAAATTGTGAATGAGCGGTCGCAGGGGCGCAGCCCCCGTCTCTGGTTC
>JAUQVQ010000122.1:0-3336 GCA_039794725.1 Gloeomargarita sp. HHBFW_bins_162 | reverse complement strand
CAGGGACACCATCCCCGTTGTGAGTTCTGCTCTTCTATCCCATCATCACCACCAAGGCTCTAACACGGAGAGGGAGGGATTCGAACCCTCGGAGACTTGCGCCTCGCTCGATTTCAAGTCGAGTGCATTCGACCACTCTGCCACCTCTCCCAGTACCGCTATTTTAACCCTGAACCAACGGGGGAAAAGGCCAACCGTTCGGCGTGCGCCCAAAATCGTTCGAGATCGTAAAATTCCCGTTCCTTCGGCAAAAAGATATGCACAATCACATCCCCATAATCCTGCAAAATCCACCCCCCCTCGGCGGAACCTTCCTGATGGCGAGGCCGACAGTGCCATTGTTCGGCCACCTGCTCTTGAATCCCCCGCGCAATCGCCCGCACCTGAGCACTGGAATACCCCGTAATCAAGACAAAATAATCAGCCAAATAAGAAAGTTCCGCTACCCGTAGTAAAAGGATGTCCCGTCCTTTTCGTTCATCAGCCGCCTGGGCAATCGTCAGTGCCAGTTGGGTAATGGGGTCAGGTTGTTCCAGTCGAGTCATCCAGTCGCGGGTGAGTGACTGTTTCTATACTACTGGAGCCACGTCCGACTGTGATACCCTGGGGAACGAAATTTACGATTCTTGAGCATTTCCCTGATGCACGCCGGGGGACAAACCTACTACTGGTGGGGCAATGCCGCCAAATCCCACGTCATTGCCCAAATTCTGACCCAAATTCGGGATGACCGTCCCTGCGTGGTTTTTGATTATGGCTGTGGGGATGGGGGGTACTGGCCGCAGATTTTACGGGATTATCCCCAAATCCAGTGGTGGGGGTTTGAGCCGCAAACGCAACGGCGGCAAATTGCCCAAAAACGGCTGGCGGGTTTATCAGCGCAGGTGGTGGGTTGGGAGGAATTGCAAACTACGCAAATCAATGCCAACTTTATCGTGAGCTTTAGTGTATTGGAACACGTTTATCATCGCCGTCAATATCTAGAAATGGCACAAAAACACCTGGCTCCCCAGGGTATTTTTTATCTCAATTATGATGACGGTCATTTTCGCCCTCTGTTGGATGTAAGTCAACCGAAAACCTGGTTGCCCACCCTGAAAGTCGCTGTTCACAATTGGGTTGCTCCCCTACTGGCTCGTGTGGGTTATCTGGCTCCGTTTCAACAACGAGTTATTCAAGCAGAAATTGACCAACTCATTCGGGAAATGGGCTGGCAGGTCGAGCAAATTTTCTACAGTAATTTAGAATGCCTGAAATCCCTCATTAAAACCTTACCCGATGCGGAAAAAAGTGCTTTTACCCAGGTGTGGGTCGAGTTAGAAACAACCCTAAACCAAAAATTTGCCCACACCGGTACTGAGCATTTGGGTGATGCCAGCAACCTTTGGACCGTCATGCCCTCGCGTACCCTGGTGTTAACCCATTCCCCGGCGCATGACACCCCAGGGAATGAGCATCCTAAGGAATCCGTACAGCTATTCCAACGGCAGGGTTAAGGGCTGATTCACCGTCAGGACTAAATCCGTTCCCGGTTCCAGCACGATCACTTCCCGAATTTGGCGACGATCCGCCGCCCCGCCCACGACCGAACCCAGCACTGCCCCGCCCAGGACTTCAGTGGGCGTCACCCGCCGGTCACCCGATAGACCCCCCACAGCGGCACCGAGACCCGCCCCGATGCCAAAATCCCGCAGGGCTTGACCGGGTTTCCGTCCCCAATTCAACCCTGCTGCCGCTCCCGTTACCGTACCGGCCAACACCTCGCCTGCTTCGATGCGCCGGTCACCCGACACCCCGGCAATCAACGCTGCTGCCGCCGTACCCACCAACGCCCCCGGCAAAATCGGGCGTAAACTGCGCTCGCTGACCTCTTGCGTCCGCCGCACCGGTTGGGATGCCGCATTCAGACTGAAGGTTTGCCCCCGCACCGTAATTTCCTGCGCCACAAACTGGGAACCCTGCCCCGCCGGTTGCAATCGCCCCCGAATCGTACTGCCTGCGGGCACAATCACCCGGCCTTGGCTGTCCCGCACGTCCTGTGCCACATTAACCGTCAACGGCAGGCTATCCTGGGGAGCCACGATCACCCGTTGGGAGCCCGAGCGAGTGACAATCAGCGTCCCTTGGGGCAACGTTGCCGTCTGGGGTTGCGTCGGCGCCAAGGGGACGAAACCGGCAATGTACTGACTGGGAATCGCCGCCAACCGCAATCCCTGGCACAAACTGGCCGCCACATCCGCCCGAGAAGCCAACTGGTTAGGCCGCAACACATTCACATCGGGATAATTCACCACCAACTGTTGCTCACTGGCTGCCGCCACCCCCGGGCGGGCATAATTCGGGATATTCGCCGCATCCACATACAACCGATTCAACGTCCCATCCACCGGTTGCGTGGGAGCGATATTCAACCCACTGCTGAGGGCGACCAACACCTGCACCCGTGGGATATTCTGCCCCGGTCGAAACGCACCATCGGGATAACCAGATAGAAAGCCTGCCCCCGCCGCTTGATTAATCGCATCATAAGCCCAGAAATTGCGGGGCACATCCCGGAAACCCACTCTGCCTTGAACCCCAGAGCCACTTAAAAATGCCCGGTTCACCATCGTGGCAAATTCGGCTCGGGTCACCGGATTATTGGGGCGAAAACTACCATCGGGATAACCACCGATAATACCCCGATTTGCCAGTTGCTGAATGCATGTATTTGCCCAAAAACCTTGGGTATCACTGAAAGCAAAACTGGGGGTAGCCAATGCCAAAACCAAGCCCCCGCCGCCGATAAGGCGGACAATTCGTGAGGTCTGCATAGGGAAGGGAATTAATAACGCAACAACTGGCCGTTTAGACGGGGGTAACGTTCATAGGTTCCTCAAACCTCCTGTGGGAACTAAAATGGTATTGGACACCTCAAGCGATTGTCAGGGGGTAATCCTCCATAATCCTTACCTTCTTTGATATATAGCAGTCCTTTTTGAATGTGAAACAAGGGTCGCAGGGCATAGCCCCGTTTTGGTTTTCTCCCCTCTGCCTTGATGGGAGAGGGGCAGGGGGTGAGGGTGAATATGAGGTCTATTCTTGAACCTTTCAGGATTGCTATAGTAATCCCTGTTGAATTGGCAACAAGGGTCACAGGGCATAGCCCCGTTGTGGTTTTCTCCCCTCTGCCTTGATGGGAGAGGGGCAGGGGGTGAGGGTGAATTGAGGTCTATTCTTGAACCTTTCAGGATTGCTATAGTAATTCCTGTTGAATTGGCAACAAGGGTCGCAGGGCATAGCCCCGTTGTGGTTTTCTCCCCTCTCCTTTGATGGGAGAGGGGGGGGGGGCGGGGG